>JAFYML010000198.1 GCA_017556595.1 Bacteroides sp. | reverse complement strand
GTCGCGTAGCAACCCCGTTACCTACATCAAAGCCTACGACGAAATACGCAAACTCTTTGCCGAGCAACCGCTTGCCAAGCAATTAGGATATACGGCCGGATACTTCAGCTTCAATAGCGAGGGTGGCCGATGCGAAGAGTGTAAAGGCGAAGGTACCATCACGGTGGAGATGCAATTCATGGCCGACCTTGTGTTGGAGTGCGAAGCTTGTCATGGTCGTCGATTCAAGAAGGATACGTTGGAAGTGAAATTCCACGAACAAAGCATTTACGACGTGCTTGAAATGACCGTAAATCAAGCTATCGAGTTCTTTACGTTGCACAAGCAGAAAAAGATAGTGAAGCGCTTACAACCCTTGCAAGATGTAGGATTGGGCTATATTAAGTTGGGACAATCGTCATCTACCCTATCGGGTGGTGAAAGTCAGCGTGTGAAGTTGGCCTACTACCTCAGCATCGAGAAGAGCGACCCTACCCTATTCATTTTCGACGAGCCAACTACCGGCCTACACTTCCACGACATCAAAAAGCTACTCGATGCATTCAACGCCTTGATTGCACGTGGACACACCATTTTGATTATCGAGCACAACCTCGACGTTGTCAAGATGGCCGATCATATTATCGACCTTGGCCCCGAGGGAGGCGATCAAGGTGGTTATATCGTTGCTACCGGCACACCGGAAGAGATTGCCGAATGCGGTGCTAGCTATACCGGACAATTCTTAAAAGAGAAGATGGTAGGGAATACCTTACTAACCACTAATCACTAATCACTAACCACTAATCACTCTTCCTCGCCCCAATGCTTGCGTTTCATATTCTCTTTCTTACGCATCACAAACCAGAGCAGAAGTACAATTAAGTAGCCGGCAAGTAGTGTAAGCCACTTTTGTATTGTATCCATTTCGTTATTCCTTGGCAAGAAATAGATAGCCATAATGGTTATGTATGCTACCAATGCGAGAGCCAACCAAGTAGATTTTCTAATTTTTCCTTTCATAAATCGTTTAGTTTTTATTGCGTGAATTTATCATCTTCTTTCGCCAAAGCATGAACAACACAAGTGTGGCGAGCGAAACCACCATGCTAATGGGTAAAATAACGGCTTGCGAAAGGCCAAAACCTTCGGGTGCAACCGCTATATAACTACTACACACGGCAAGCATGAAGAGTGTAGGAAGCAACGTTACCAAATAGTAATGACCGCTACGCTCTTTTGCTAAGAACACCGAAACGGCAAGCAATGTAAAGACAGATAGGGTTTGATTTACCCAAGCAAAGTATCGCCAAATCATGTCGAAACCAGCCGCATCGCGCAAACTATATAGCAACACGCTGATTGTAACCAAGAAGATAGGGATACAAATAATCAAACGGCTACGTATGCTCTTTTGTTCAAGGTGAAGGATATCGGCTACAATGAGACGAGCCGAGCGAAGAGCTGTATCGCCGGTACTAATAGGAGCCGCCACTACACCAAGAATAGCAAGCACACCACCGATGGTACCCAACCAATTGCGTGTGATATCGTTCACTATAACCGAAGCATTGCTTTCGCCCATGCCATTGTCGTGGAAGAAAATAGTAGCTGCCGCCGCCCATATCAATGCTACAATACCTTCGGTAATCATAGCGCCATAGAAAACAGGACGTCCATGATGTTCGCTTGTCATACAACGAGCCATCAAAGGGCTTTGCGTAGCATGGAAACCACTGATAGCACCACACGCTATGCTAACAAACATAATGGGGAATATCGGAAGACTTACGGCATTAGGATGCGTATTATGTAATCCATCCCATAGCTCGGGAAGCGCACCACCATTTACATATAACATCACCAAAATGCCAATAGCCATAAAGATGAGCGCCAAAGCAAAGAGTGGATATACCTTACCTATGATTTTATCTATTGGGAGCAAGGTGGCCAACATATAGTAGGCAAAGATTACGATAATCCAGAAGGTAGCATCGAGCGATTCGGGCGTAAGCTTAGCAAGCAATCCGGCCGGACCAGCTACAAACACCGCACCCACAAGTATCATGAGGATAATGGTAAAGCCACGCATCACCTGCTTGGTAGATAGCCCCAAGTAACGGCCAATCATTTCGGGAAGGCTTTCGCCATCGTGTCGAAGCGAGAGCATACCGGCTAAATAGTCGTGGGTAGCACCCGCAAGAATAGAACCAAACACAATCCATAAAAACGATGCTGAGCCAAACTTTGCGCCCATAATAGCACCAAATATAGGGCCAAGACCAGCTATATTCAAGAACTGAATCATAAAGATTTTCCATGTAGGCATGGGGAGATAATCCACACCATCGTTCTTCAACAAAGCGGGCGTTTTACGGTTATCCGGAGCGAATATTCGTTCAACAAAACGACCATAGATAAAATAACCGGCAAGCAACGCCAATAGGCATAATGTAAACGAAATCATTTTATTTTGTATTTTATAGTTATATTTGTTACTTTTACATCCGCAAATGTAACAAGTTTTTTTGAAGAAAAAGCATTATGCCAAGAAAAGCTACCCTACATATACTATTTATACTTTTTTCATTGTGCTATTTCTCGCCGGGATATGCTCAAAATGCGAACACCGACTTGTGGCTGAAGAGTTTTGAGGAACTTGCCGAGGAGTACGAGATGGAGGATTACGATTGGGAAGAGGAGTTGCTTTTATTGGATAGGTTGCAAGCAAATCCCATCGACTTGAATCGTGCAACAAGGGAAGAATTGAAGCAATTGCCTTTCTTGAACGACGAACAGATAGAACAGATTCATGCCTATCTATATCTGCATGGCGAAATGAAAACGCTAAACGAGCTGCTATTGGTGAAGGGGATGGACAAACGCACCATGGAGATGATGCAACCGTTTGTATGCCTCAAATCGGAACAAACAACGAAAGGTTTTCCATCCATCAAAAACATTATCAAATATGGCAAGCACGAAGCCATCGTCCGACTTGACCAACCCTTCTACACACGCAAAGGATATACGGATAGCTATCTTGGCACCAAACAATACCACTCTTTGCGCTATGATTTCGGTTATGGCGATTACTTGCACGCAGGTATTACCGCCGAAAAAGATGCCGGCGAACCATTATTTGGCGCACACAACAAGCAAGGATACGACCACTATGGGGCCTACCTACAACTCAAGAAATTAGGAATTGTAGAGCAACTGAACATAGGCAATTATCGCTTAAACTTTGGCGAAGGGTTAATCATTGGAAATAGCTTTAACCTAGGCAGAGGACCCACTCTAGATAATGTTTATTACAAGCCATCAACGATTCGCAAACATAGTTCGACCGACGAATACAACTACTTTAGCGGCGTAGCAGGTATGGTGCGCTTACATCGCAGCGTAAGGGGCACAATCTTCTATTCGCATCGAAACATGGATGCCACCATAAAAGGGGGCGAGATTACCTCTATCTACAAAACGGGGTTGCACCGCTCGGAAAGCGAAGCCGAAAAGGTGCATACGTTCAGCATGCAAACCATGGGTGGAAGCATTCGCTACGACGCCAATCGTTGGAGCATTGGGGTGAATGGCATCTACTACTTCTTCGACAAGGAGTATCGACCAAACTTGCAAGAGTATAGTAAATACAACCTACAAGGAAATTATTTCCACAATGTAGGCGTTGACTATCAGCTACGATTGGGGCCTCTTAATTGGCGGGGAGAGGTGGCGAAAGGCAAAGAAGGATGGGCAGCCTTGAACAGATTCGTATATAACCACTTGTCCAATTTACGCATGATGCTCATCCATCGCTACTATGCACACGATTATTGGTCGTTCTTCGGCAATTCGTTTGGCGATGGTAGCACACCGCAAAACGAAAATGGTTGGTACCTGGCCACCGAGGCTACACCCTTTGCACGTTGGCGTTTGTTTGCATCGATTGATTTATTCTCTTTCCAATGGTGGAAGTACCGCATCAGCAAGCCGTCGCAAGGAATGGACATTCAAGGGAAAGCGACCTACTACCCTACTTCGGGCGTAGAGATGTACGTAAGTTACCGCTACCGA
Source organism: Bacteroides sp. (assembly GCA_017556595.1). Taxonomy (GTDB): domain Bacteria; phylum Bacteroidota; class Bacteroidia; order Bacteroidales; family Bacteroidaceae; genus Bacteroides. Next base: position 15 of record JAFYML010000198.1, on the reverse strand, counting down.
AAAAAAGAGCGCGAT
>JAFYML010000197.1 GCA_017556595.1 Bacteroides sp. | reverse complement strand
TTACAAATATTACTTTTAATAGGGAGTCGCAGATTTTGCTGTAACGTTCGTAACGTTCGTAACGCTTTAGCCGTTTTTACTACCCTACCCGAAAAAATAATTTCCCCTACCTGAAAAATATAATGCGCTCGGTGGGAATGCTGAATCATCTTCAGTACAACGAATAAGGAATGCAAAAGCTACTATTGAAAATATATCAACACAATGGCGATTGTGTACACAAATATACGATTCTTTTAACAATCGGCATACCCCGAATTGTTAATAAAAAATCGAGTGGCGAAATTATTTGTGCAGGGCGCAAAGGGGGCGTATCTTTGCAATGTCATGACAAGCTACTAGTGACTAGTGACTAGCTACTAGTGAGAAACTAAACCTAATTTTTAATCTTTAATTTTTACTTAAAAAACGACAAAACTATGGCAATTAATTTGAAAGCAAAACAGCAATTACAGTATGTGGGCAAAGAGGCCGGTACTTATCGCTTCGTGATGGCAACCGAACTCTACAACAAGTTGAACGACAGCAAGGTATTGCGCGAGGCGGCCATGCGCTCTGGCATTCCGCAAGGCACTATCACCGCCGCTTGGGCAGCTATCGGAGAAGTGATCAAGGCATGGGCTACCGAGGGGCATAGCGTGGCTATCCCGGGCGTGGGTACGATGCGATTTGGCGTGCGTGCAACCAGTGTGGCCGATGTGAACGAGGTATCGACCGGTCTCATTACCAGCCGCCGCGTGATTTTCACCCCAAGTGTGGACATCAAGAACGAGTTGAAAAACACCAGCATCAACATCACTTGCTACGACAAGGATGGAAACCTCATCAAGCAAACCATAGCGGATGCCGAAGTGGAGGAAGATGAGAAGCCGAATACCGGTGGTGGCGGCACTTCGGGTGATGGCGGCGATGATGAATTGGATCCACTTGGATGATTTTAAGTGACTAGGGGACTAGTAGGGACGCATTGCGTCCGGTGAGCATTCACTTTTCCTTTGTCTTGATACAAAGAAAAGTGACAAAAGAAAGATCAAGGGCTGGAGTCTTCGGTGCTATTCGGACAAAGCCATTAGCGGACGGAGCTAAAACTCGCACTTCGTGCTCAAACAGAACCTCCTTTCCCGCTCCTGGCAAAGTCCTCACCGACGCACCTACGCCTAGGCCCTTTGCCATGCGGATGATGTAGGACGCATTGCGATGCGTCCTACAGGTGGCGGTGTTTCGGACGCACCATGGCGCGTCCCTACTAGTCACTAACCGCTAAACACTAGTCACTAGTAGCTAGTAGCTAGTCACTAATTATAAATTTTAATTTCAGACGATTATGAGCGAAGCAAAGAAGAATGGCACTTGGGAATTGGTGCTGAAGATTATTATTGCGGTGGCATCGGCCATTGCGGGGGCGCTGGGAGCTACGGCATGCGCTTGACATGTGAGAGAAAGCGACCTTCATGGAGGGTCGCTTTTGGTGTATTTTTTGGGGGATGAGGTAATTTTATAGCGAATATAGCTCTATTATTGTGCAACTTCTATTACCTTTGCACCACGAAATTAAAGATAGATTAATATAATTATGAATACAGAAAACTACGGAGTATTTATTAAAGCAATTTTATCGGGATTTATGATTGCTTTTGGATGCATTATCTACTTGATGTGTCCTAACAAAATGGTTGGTGCCCTACTCTTCTCGTTTGGCTTGCTCACCATTATTTGTCGCGAACTGTATCTTTATACGGGCAAGATTGGATATATCAAGGAGGTGGGTATTGTAAAAATATTACTTACCATATTGGGCAATTTTATTGGTACATTTGCCGTGGGTACGGTGATGCAATTCACTCGCCTGGCCTATCACGACACCGTGAACAAACTTGTAGCTACCAAGCTGAACGACTCTATTCCCAGCTTGTTTATCCTCTCGATTGCTTGTGGCGTTATGATGTACTTGGCGTACGATTCGTTCAAGAAGAGCCGTTCGTGGATATTCGTCATCTTCCCGGTTGTTATCTTCATCTTGAGTGGCTTTGAGCATAGCATTGCCAATATGTGTTACTTCACCCTGGCCAACGCTTGGGAGCCGCGCACTTTCCTCTTGCTGTTTGTCATGATTCTTGGAAATGCCGTAGGTAGCTGACTGATGAATCTTGGCACTTATTTTGTGAAGGAAAATTCATAGTGACTAACTACTCGTGGGTTATTGTAGAG
>JAFYML010000196.1 GCA_017556595.1 Bacteroides sp. | reverse complement strand
TCTGCTTTATATGCCTCTCTAATAAAGTCTCTGTTATCCTTGTTGAGTTCAATACAAGCTGTCGTTAAACCGAAAAAAGAATATAAAGGACGAGTAATCTGGTAATCACGTTTTGAGAGATAGTTATTTACTGTCATAACGTAAACTCCAGCCTACGTTGAATGAACGTCAGACAGATAGCCTTGCTCGTTCGCAAGTAGTTTATCAAGAGCGTATTTCGCCCTTTGCTACATTGGCGCACGACCTCCTGTTAAAGGTGTATGGCGAGGTTACCTATTGTGGTCTTACCCCTACGCAAGTGGTGGGCGGTTGGATGCAATATCCCGATGCGTGGAAGGATGAGCCAATGATAAAGATAAAGGATGAGGCATTGCGTACGGCATTGGATTTGAATGAGCAGTATGTTTCGTTCAACCAACTGCATCGAGGCGAAGAGTACCGCTTGGCATCGCTTTATCAGCAAGACGAACGCTTGCAGAAGGCTATCTTGCAAGTGGACGAGAAGGTGGGCTTGCTCTCTATGTTGCTTCATGGCGAATTGGTGCAACCGCTTGCCGACACACGTTTTGCCTTGTCGGATAGTAGGGTAGCGGTTGAATTGCTCTATTACCGCTATCCTTACGTGAAGTGGTTGTTTATGGTGGGATTGACACTTGGCTTTCTATCCCTTTTCTTGTTGCTATCGCCACGCCCATGTCGTCGTTGCACCGTGTTTGTTCGGTGCATCCACGGAGTTCAATCGGTGCTTCTGCTCTGTTTGTTCGGTGCACGGTGGTACATTGCCGGCCGCATTCCGTTGACGGGTGGCTACGAAACCATGCTTTTTGTGGCGTTGTGTGCATCGCTCAGTGCGCAATGCTTGATGCATCGTTTTCGCTTTATGCTTTCGTTGGGCTTCTTATTGCCCGGCTTCATGTTGCTGGTGGCGCATCTTAGTGGTAGCAATCCGGTTATCACTCCCTTGATACCGGTGCTCAATTCGCCTTGGTTGTGCTTCCATGTCTCCTTTATCATGCTTGCTTATACGTTGTTTGGCATTATGTTTGTGTGTAGCGTGTTGGCACTTTTCCTCCCTGCTCGCCAAGAGCTGTTTATGTTGTTTAATAAATTATTACTTTATCCCGCAACACTTTTGTTGGGTGTAGGTATCTTTATGGGAGCTATTTGGGCGAATGTAAGCTGGGGACGCTATTGGGCATGGGACCCCAAAGAGGTTTGGGCGTTGATATGCTTCATGGTGTATGGCATTGGCTTTCATGTCGATAGCTTGCCGTGGTTGCGTCGCCCGAAAGCATTCCATCTCTTCTGCATTTTCGCTTTCCTCACTGTGCTAATGACCTACTTTGGCGTGAATCTCTTTATGGGTGGATTGCATTCGTATGGGAAATAACCTGTAAAATAACTTCTTATTTCGCGGAGAATCGTTATATTTGTACCCAATTAACTCTTAATAAACGGGAAAGTATGAAAAAGTACTTAAATAAATACATCATCACATTGGGTATTTTTGCATTGATTGTGCTATTCCTCGACGAGAATAGCATGCTGAAACGTATGCAAATGAACCAAGAGGAGCGGGAGTTGCGCGAGGAGATAGAGAGGTATCGCAACGATTTTAATGAAAGTACGCGCCTCCTTGGTGAGATTACCGCCGACTCTGTTGCGATAGAGCAAATAGCACGCGAGCGCTATATGATGAAGCTACCCGATGAAGATATTTACGTTTTTGAGGAGGATTTGAAAAAATGAAACGTTGTTTAAACATATTGTTTGTGATTGGCTCGCTTCTGTTGTTGGTAGGTGCGGGTAGTTACATCACCCATTGGGCACTTTCGCCCTATCTGTTCACCGCAGGTGCAGTATTCATTACCATCGCTCAGGCATTTTGCATTCCGAGCAAGGCATCTCTTACGCTCAAGCGTTTGCACATTCAGCAAGTGTTTGGTGCTGTGCTGTTGGTGCTGGCCGGTGTCTTTATGTTTACGACGCACGGCAACGAATGGATTGTGTGCATGACTATTGCCGCTGTGTTGCAACTATACACCTCATTCCGTATTCCCAACGAAGAGAATAAAGAAGCCGAAAAATAAGAATATGCTGACGCAATGCGTTGCGCCTGGAAAATATAAACAAATAAATTATGAAAAAAATCCTATTACTTGCTTTTGCAATATGCCTCATGGCTACACTTCCTATGGAAGCAAAAGCACAAGAACGCTTGCCCGAATATTTGCAAGCCGAGAAATTTACCCAAGAGAAGCTCAACACCATGCTTTTCTCTACCGTACTCGACCCACACTGGTTTCAACAAGGCAACAACTTCTGGTATCAGTACAAAACAAGCGAAGGTACCTTTTGGTATGTAGTAGAGCCTGCTACCAAAACCAAGAAATTGCTCTTCAATCGTGAAGAACTTGCCGCACAACTAACCGAAATCGTAAAAGACCCCTTCGAAGCACGCCAATTGCCTATCCGCAACTTGAAGGCAAAAGAAGATGGCCGCACCTTCACCTTCGAAGTACAATCTACCAAAGATGCCAAACCAAAGAAAGACGGCGACAAGAAGAAGGGTGGAAAAGAGGTGTTCTACTTCTCGTACGACTATCCTACACAAAAGCTTACACACTTGGTGGATAAAGAAAAAGAAGACCCACGTCCACGATGGGCAAGCATTTCGCCCGATAAAAAGACGGTTGTCTATGCCAAGGATTTGAACCTCTATCGCATGAGCTATGAGGATTATCAAAAGGCACGGAAGAACGAAAACGATAGTACCATCGTAGAGATTCAGTTGACCACCGATGGCATGAAGGATTTTGGTTATGGCATCCCTTATTCAATGCTGAACACCGACACTTTGTGCAACGGCAAGCGTAGAGCAGCCCATATCCTTTGGTCGCCCGACTCACGCCACTTCATCACCGTAGCTACCGACGAGCGTGCTGTGAAAGAGCTTTGGGTAGTCTACGCATTGGCCGAACCACGCCCCACATTGGAAACATACAAATATCAAATGCCGGGCGAGAGTGAAGCGCCAATAGAGTATTTGCAACTCTTCGACTTGAGCGACAATAGCCGCAAAACCATCCGCACAGAGGTGTACAAAGACCAAACACACGACCTTTTTGCACAACCCATGTTGCAAAAGCAACGCGACATGGACGAGGTGTCGCGCGTATGGTTGGGCGATAACAACCGTTTCTTCCTGGCACGTAGCAGCCGCGACCTCTATCGCATAGACATCTGCTCGTACACCATCGGTCAAGATTCTATTGTGCCGGTTATCGAAGAGCGTATGAATACCTACCAAGAACTTCGCAACTTGAAGGCGATAAATGGTGGTAAGGAGTTGATTCATTGGAGCGAACGCGACGGATGGGCGCACCTCTATCTGTACGACGACAAAGGCAACTTGAAGAACCGCATCACCAAAGGCCCTTGGCATGTGGAGGAAATCTTGAAAGTAGATGAGAAAGCGCGTGTGGTTTACTTCACCGCCAATGGTAAGAATGCCGATGAGAATCCTTATTCCGAACACCTCTATCGCGTAAACTTCGATGGTAGCGGTTTGAAGCAACTCACTAAAGGCGATTACTTCCACACTACCGAGGTGGACGATGATGCTCGCTTTGTAGTGGACAACTATTCGCGTGTAAACACCGTGCCTTGTGCCGTATTGTTGGATAACAATGGTAACCAAGTGATGAAGTTGCAAGAGAGCGACTTCTCGCAACTCTTTGCTGCCGGATATAAATTCCCCGAGCCATTCAAGGTAAAAGCCGCCGATGGTGTGACCGACCTTTACGGTGTGATGTACAAGCCATTCGACTTCGATTCGACCAAAGTTTATCCCATTGTCGATTATGTATATCCGGGCCCACAAGTAGAGGCAACAACCTATCCGTTCACACGTATGTCGGTGCGTACCGACCGCTTGGCACAAGCCGGCTTCATTGTGATTACCGTAGGTCAACGCGGTGGCCATCCTAGTCGCTCGAAGTGGTATCATAACTTTGGTTATGGCAACATGCGCGATTATCCATTGGCCGACCATAAATATGCTATCGAGCAATTGGCCGCTCGCCACTCCTTTATCGACATAGAGAAAGTTGGTATTCACGGACACTCGGGAGGTGGCTTCATGAGTACAGCCGCTATTTGTCAATATCCCGACTTCTTCAAAGTGGCTGTATCGTGCGCCGGTAATCACGACAATAACATCTACAACCGTTGGTGGAGCGAAACCCATCATGGTGTGAAAGAACAAATTACCGAGCAAGGCGACACTACCTTTGTCTATAAGATTGCTACCAATCCGCAGATTGCTCGCCAGCTAAAGGGACATTTGCTTCTGGTGCATGGCGATGTGGACAACAACGTGCATCCTGCTAATACTACCCGTGTGGTAAATGCCTTGATTCGTGCCGGCAAACGCTTTGATATGTTGATGCTTCCTGCACAACAACATGGCTTTGGCGACATGAACGAATACTTCTACTGGCGCTTAGTGGATTACTTCTCCGAACACCTTCGTGGAAAGAGCGAAAAGTTTGTCGATATCCCGAAACGGTAGTGTTTTTTTAGTACATTTGCCACAAGTAAGAAATAAAT
>JAFYML010000195.1 GCA_017556595.1 Bacteroides sp. | reverse complement strand
ACTTGCGTGTAAGTCTCGTTTGCTCTTCCTCTTGGACTTGAACCAAGGACCCTCTGATTAACAGTCAGATGCTCTAACCGACTGAGCTAAGGAAGAATGACATTTGATAGGATTTTGCTCTTCCTCTTGGACTTGAACCAAGGACCCTCTGATTAACAGTCAGATGCTCTAACCGACTGAGCTAAGGAAGAATTTTTAACCATTTCCTCTCAAATGCGGTGCAAAGGTAATAGGATATTTCGAAATATGCAATATCTTTGCAAAAAAATTTAGTCTTATGGAGAAAATTATAGGAATGGGCAATGCTTTGGTCGATGTTTTGATAAGATTGAAGGACGATTCGACCTTAAAAGAATTGGGATTATCCAAAGGAAGCATGACCTTGATAGACGATAATAAACTAACTGCCATCAACGAGTTATTAAAAGAGGCAAAGTCGGCACGTGTAGCCGGTGGTTCGGCAGGCAACATGATTCGCGCCTTAGTTGAGTTGGGCGGACAAGGCGGTTTTATCGGTAAGATTGCCGATGATGAGTTTGGCCGCTACTTTAACGAAAGCATGACCTCACGAGGAGTAGAAACCTACATGCTCTTCTCCAACACCCAACCTTCCGGAGTAGCATCTACCTTTATCTCTACCGATGGCGAACGCACCTTTGCCACTCACTTGGGAGCAGCTGCCGAGCAAAAGGCCGATGAGCTGAAGCAAGAGATGTTCGAAGGTTATCACTACCTCTTCATCGAAGGATATTTGGTGCAAGACCATGAACTCATTACACGCGCCATGCATTTAGCCAAAGAGGCAGGCCTTATTGTTTGCCTCGACATGGCCAGCTACAACATCGTATCGGCAGAAAAGGCGTTTTTCACCCAACTGATAAACAAATACGTCGATGTGGTGTTTGCCAATGAGCAAGAAGCCGAAGCCTTTACCGGCATGAAAGCCAGTGAAGCCATCAACGAAATAGCCAAACTATGTAGCATTGCCATCGTGAAAGAGCGCAAAGAGGGCACACACATTCGCAAGGGAACGGAATACATACACGTCAATGCCCCCGATGTGGAAGAGGTTATCGACACTACCGGTGCAGGCGACTTCTTTGCTGCCGGTTTCCTCTATGGTCTTTCCATGGGACAATCGTTGGAACGTTGTGCACAAATAGGTACACTATTGGCCGGAGAGGTGATTCAAGTGGTAGGTACCCAATTGGAAACAACAACATGGAACAAGTTAAAAGAGAGAATAATTCATAATTCATAACTCACAACTCACACTGTATGAAAAGAAGCAAGATATGGGGCGTATTGGCAGTACTATTCATTACTGCTTGTATCGGCATCGGCTTTCAACAAAGTGACGACCGTAACTTCCAAATTTCGAAGAATTTAGATATATTCAATGCCCTTATCAAGGAGTTGGATATGCTCTATGTAGATACCATCGACCCCAACCAAGCTATTCGCGATGGTATCGATGCCATGCTATATGGTTTAGACCCCTATACCGTCTATTATCCCGAAGAGGACCAAGACGAATTGGAACAGATGCTGAAGAATTCGTACGGAGGTATTGGTTCTATCATCACTTGGAACCCCAAATTGAAACGAAGCATGATTTCCGAGCCATACGAAGGTATGCCGGCGGCAAAACACGGATTGAAGGCGGGCGATATCCTGTTGGAGATTGACGGAGAAGACTTGTTGGGAAAGGACAACCAACAAGTGAGCAACATGCTTCGAGGCGAAATAGGCACTACCTTCAAACTGAAAGTGGAACGCCCGGGCACCAAGAAGCCCATCGAGTTCGAGATTGTGCGTCAATCCATCGAACTACCCATCATTCCTTATTATAGTGTATTGCCCGATAGCATTGGCTATATCAACTTGAGTACCTTCTCGGGCGACCCATCGAAAGAGTTCAAACGTGCCTTCTTGGATTTGAAGAAACAAGGCATCAATTCGTTGGTGATAGACCTTCGTGGAAATGGCGGCGGACTATTGGACGAAGCCATCGAAATAGCCAACTTCTTCGTTCCCCGTGGCAAGACATTGGTTACCACCAAAGGCAAGATTCAACAAGCCCAATCTTCCTACAAGACGCTTCGCGAACCTATCGACCTAGATATCCCATTGGCCGTATTGGTAAATAGCAGTACCGCCTCAGCTTCGGAAATCCTTGCCGGTTCGTTGCAAGACCTCGACCGTGCTGTCATTATAGGCAACCGCACCTTTGGCAAGGGATTGGTGCAAACCACTCGTGCCCTGCCCTACGGAGCAGCCATGAAGCTCACCACATCGAAATACTACATCCCCAGTGGCCGATGCGTGCAAGCCATCGACTACCAACATCGCAATGCCGATGGTAGTGCCGGTCGTGTGCCCGATAGTTTGACCAATGTCTTCTACACCGAAGCCGGACGCGAAGTGCGCGATGGTGGTGGTATCCGTCCCGACATCGAGGTAGAACCTCAAAAGGCGGCAAACATCCTCTACTATTTGGTAAACGACAACCAAATATTCGATTATGCTACCCAATATTGCTTGAAGCACCCCACCATTGCACCTGCCAATGAATTTAAGCTGACCGACCAAGACTTCCAAGAGTTTAAGGAGATGGTGAAGCAGTCCGACTTTAAGTACGACCAACAAACCGGCAAGCTATTGAAGAACCTTCGCGAGATAGCCGAATTCGAAGGCTACTT
>JAFYML010000194.1 GCA_017556595.1 Bacteroides sp. | reverse complement strand
TCAAGACAAAGAAAAAGTGAATAAAAAACACACTAACAACTAGTCACTAGTAGCTAGTAGCTAGTCACTAGTAGCTAGTCACTAGTAGCTAGTCACTAAAATAAGTAATTAAATCCAATATTATTCCACATCTTCTCCCCATCACGCTTATCCATAGCCTTCGCCATCTCTACCGAGATAACGAAATTACGATTCATCACCACCTTCAATCCACAACCTAGCGTAGCGTGCAACTTCTCCTTGTCGCCCGAGTAGAACGGATTCACATTGCCATGCGTAGCACTGTTGTAAGCCGCCTTTTGCTCGTCTAAGCGATACGATTGAATCACCTTACCCATGTCGAAGAACGGATTCAGCGCAAGGTAGAAATTCTGATTGATGAAGCGGAAGTTCACGAAGCGCCAGCGTAGCTCCGTATTCAACCAAGCCATGCCGTTACCCACAACACCGTTGCGATTGATACCGCGTACCGACGCATTACCGCCCAATCCCTCGGTATAAACCTTGCGGAAGAACATCGTGTTCAAGTTATTGATGAAATAAAACGGCACTTCTCCGGCAATATTTGCTTGAACGCCCAAGCGATAAGCAAACGTCAGTTTATCCTTCCACACCGGCACATAGTGGCTACCTACAAACGTAAATCCCAAGTTGCTATAACCCTCGTTGTCGATAATATCTGGAGCACCCACCAACGTAGCTTCAATGTTCACACCGCGTGTAGGGTCACTATCATGATCGCGCGTATCATACACAAGACCAGCCTTCACGTGCAATACATTGCCCCCCCTTGCTTCATTCTCGCGAATCAATCCCGCTTGGCGATACAAGTCATACAACGTAGTTTGATCCTTATACTCATCCAGCTTCACATCCCCTGTCTTGATGTTATAGAACCCCAATCCCGCAGTCCAGTACAAGTTACCCGCAATCTTGCGTTGCACACTTGCTACAAAACGGAACTGATTACGACTCATCATGTTCAGCGCCGAAGTCTCTCCCTCGGCCAATCCTATACCATCTACAAAGAAAGGCGAAGCATAGCCATTATAGCCATAGAAATCATACTTCTTTGCGGTGAAGTAAGTACAATCCACAAACAACTTACCATCCGGGATTAGCGTCTTAAAGTCACCATAAAAGCGCAACAACGACGACCCCCCAGTAAAGGTGGAAGCCTCCAAGTTCATCTTATAATCATACGAAGGATAGCGCGTTCCGTCGCCAAAATTAAAGATATCCAGGCACACCCCATATTGAAATCCCAGGTCACTATCCCACCCTACAACAGGCAGCGGTCCAAAGTTCCAACCCTCTTTAATAATCTCCTTGTTCTCTTGTCCTTGCGCCATTGCTCCTATCGAAGCAACACACAACGCTAAACAAATCAAAAAACGTTTCATACACTATATACATTATATATTATGTTGCAAAGATACGAATAAGTGAGCGAGAAATATTAAGTTTCCTTAAATATTTTTCACCTCGAGCGCAAGTATCTTCATTGGGACGCAAATTTCCCTCATTCTGGAAAGAGGGAAATTGAAATGAATGCCGCAAGAAAAAAGGGCCTAGGCGGATGATGTAGGGACGCAATACATTGCGTCCGCGTATGCCGCTACGTCCCTACTTATCACTAATCGGATGCGTTAAG
>JAFYML010000193.1 GCA_017556595.1 Bacteroides sp. | reverse complement strand
GTCGCCATTTACCTTGAATATCCATTGTCCGCCGGTGGCTTGATAGAAATTGCCTCGTGGCATAACGATGGCCTCTTCGGGTTGTCCCAATTCAATCTGCACGCGGAAGCTCTTACCTACACGTACGTTGTCGGGCATCTCGCCGGTGAAGACCAAATCTACATCGAACATGCGGTCTTTCACTTCGGGCACTACCTTGGTTATCTTCAGTGGATAGCGCTTGCCTTGGTAGTTGATGGTGGCAGGCAGGCCGGTGCTGATACGGTCGATATAGTATTCGCTTAGTTGGGTGTGAATCTTAAACTGATCGAGCACTTTGATTTCGGCAATGTTCTGATTGGAGGCTACTTGTTGGCCGGGGGTGGCATTGACATAGCTCAACTGGCCATCGATGGGGGCACGCACCACCAAGCCGTCCATGCGTTCCATGCTACGCAGGTATTTCTTCTGGCCGCGTTCCATCTCGTTGCGCAATAGTTCTTTGCGCACAACGGTCATGACCGAATCGTGACTGAGGCTCTCCATTTGCAAGGCTGTCTTCTGCAGGTTGTAGTTATACTCCTCTAAGGCTACTTCGAGCTGTGCTTTGCTTTTGATGCCCATTTCATACTCCTCTTTCTCCAATCCGAAGTTTTTCTGCAAACGGTTCATTTCGTATTGCGCCTGGAGGGTTTGTTGCTTTAGGCTGAGGCTTTTTTGCTCCATCTCTATCTCGCGTTCTTTGTAAGAGTAGCGTTGGTTCTCCCAGTTGTCGCGTTCGTCTTCTATCTCGCGCATCAATTCGGGGTTGGACAAGACGAGAATGGTGTCGCCCTGCTTCAGCATACTGCCTTCTTCGTTCACAATGCGAGCCACACTGCCCGATTCGGTGGTGTTCACTTTGATGGTGAGGATAGGTTGTACGAGACCTTCCACATCGACATATTCCATGAACTTGCCGTCGATAACTTCGGCTATCATGATGTTGTCCTTTTCCACACGAAGGGTGCGAGGGCCAAGCGACAAAGAGATGACGTAAATAAGGAATACCAAAAAGGCAGCTCCTGACAATAGATAATAGCGGTAACGAATGTACCAGGGTTTCTTTTCAATCTTAAAATCCATATGAGTTGAGTTCTGAGTTTTGAGTTCTGAGTTATGAGTTTATATTTTCGGGAAATTCTCTTCAATCTTCTGATTCTTTTCAAAGTCGTATCCCGTCATGCTACGAAGACCATAGTAAAGGCTCCAATAGGTGCGAAGAGCGGATATATAGTTTCGGCGGGCCGAATCCTTCTCGGTAGTGGCTGCATTGAGGTCGAGAATGGTGCTCTTACCTAATATATATAGGCGCTTGGCCACTTCGTAACGACGCTCGGCTGTGCGGTCGGCCTTCGAGGCGATGACTACATATTGGTGTTGCAAGTTGAATTGGCGCACCATTTTGCATACGTTCAGTTCGAAGTCTTTCATACCTTGCTCGGCTTGGGTGTTTACCAAATCGACATTCGAGCGTGCCACACGCACTTGGCCTTTGGCTCTACCCCAATCCAGGATGGGCAGGGAGATGCCTACACTGGCATAGTATTGGTTCATGGGGTCGCGATAGGAGGCGCGTAGCTCGTTGCCTGTTTGCGACAAACCGAATTGTACGTATAGGTCGGCCTTCAAGCCGGCATTTCCTTTGGCATAGGCAAGGTTGCTCAGGCTTTGTTGCTTCATCCGCTCGTACATCTCCGGTTCGGGACTGTTGGCCATAGCCATTTCCAGTGCCTTGCTCATATCTACTTGGAAGTTGGGAACGCTATCGCTGGGCGTTACGCGAATTTCTACCTCATCTTGAATGCCAAGGAAGGAGCGCAATGCCTGCATCTGCTCTTCCACTTCGATGCGTGCATTCATCATGTCGGTTTCGCCCGATAGCTTATTGATTTCGAGTTGAAGCATTTCGTTTTCGGTGATGGTACCGATGTTGTAACGACCTTCGGCATAGCGGTAAAGGGTGTCGGCAGCAGCATAGTTGGAGGTGGCAATATCAAGGTTGGCTTGTGCCGTAGCCAAACCGAAGTAGAGGTTACTGGCTTGCGAGGCTACCAGCTCCAACGCTTCGTTGTAGTTCTTCTTTGCTTCGCGGAAGCGGATAGGCTCGATGCGCTTGTCCCACTTCAACGAGTTATAGCCCAATAGCGTTTGTTGATAACCGATAACTAAGGGTTGCGAGTTGTAGGCGGTTGCGTCGTTCTCGAACTCGTCGAGACGTGTCAGGCTGCTACGAACAAAGAAGCTACCACCGGTAAGTGGAATGTTTTGGTTGATGGTAAAGGTAACATCCGTGTTCAGTTGGTTTTGCTTAATAAATAGGTTGGTGCCGTCGGGTTGGGTAATCTTGTTGATTTGTTCGTTGAAGGTTGGGTTCGAGGTCATGGTGAGCGATGGCAAATAGTTGGCCTTGTAGAAACGATAGTTCCAATAGGCCGAACGGTAGGTGTGACGGGCGGCTTGCGCTTGGGGCGAGTGTTCTTGCGCAATGTAGATGGCATCGACCAACGAGAGGCTCATGACATCTTGCGCCACAGACATTCTGCCCGTCAAAAGGAGTGCGATAAACAATATAAAGCTGCTTTTTTTCATATTTAAAACTTGTTTTAATTTCATAGGTTTCTACTTATTTATATAACAAAAACCGTGCCAAACTTTTATTTTACTGATTATCAAGGATGTAATATTCTGCGAATGGGTAAAATGGTGTGCGTTTTTGCACAAATTATGTGCGATTTCGCACACTTAAAATGTACGATTTTGTGATTTTTAAATAAATTACAACAAACAAAAAATGTAGTATCGCTTATCTTCAAGCAATTGGTTGCATGCTACTTTTATTTTTCTTAACTTTGCCCTCATTATGGAAAAACAAGGTAAAATATTCATAGTAGATGATAATGAGGATGTGCTGATAGCATTGCATTATATGCTCGAGCCTTTTGTGGAAAAGGTGAGGGTAACTACTCAGCCTTCGCGCATAGAACATTACATCTCTACCTTCCAACCCGACGTGATTCTGCTGGACATGAACTTCAGCAAGGATGTTGTGAGCGGTCAGGAGGGGTTCTATTGGTTGGAAAAGATTCTTGCTATCGACCCCCAAGCCGTAGTTGTCTTCATAACAGCCTATACCGATACTGAACGAGTGGTAAGAGCCATCAAAGCAGGAGCAACCGACTTTGTTTCGAAGCCGTGGGACAAAGAGCAATTGCTATCCATCATCTCGTCGGGGGTGAAACTGAAAAGGTCGAGAATAGAAGAGTCGAAACCGAAAGAGGTGATTGCTGCTTTGAATGAAGGAAACAATCAGTTGCCTACCATCATCGGCCAGTCGCCCGCCATGCAAGAGGTATTCAGGAAGATTCAGAAATTGGCAGAGGCCGAAGCCAACGTGCTGATATTGGGCGAAAACGGTACGGGAAAAGACTTGGTGGCACATGCCATTCATCACTTCTCGCCCCGACAAGGCAAGCCTTTTGCAAGCATCGACATGGGTAGTATTCCCGAAACCATCTTCGAAAGCGAACTGTTTGGCTACGAAAAAGGCGCATTTACTGGTGCCAAAGATTCGAAAGCCGGACGAATGGAGATTGCGAAAGAGGGTACATTGTTCTTGGACGAGATAGGAAACTTGTCGTATGACATGCAAAGCAAGTTGCTCACCGCCATCGAAAAACATGAAATATCACGCTTAGGCTCTACACGCAAAACATCCATCAATGTGCGACTGATTTGCGCTACCAATGCCGACATAAGAAACATGATAGAAGAGGGGAAATTCCGCCAAGACTTATACTATCGCATCAACACCATCGAGATAAAAATGCCTCCTTTGCGCGAACGAGGAGACGACATTCTTCTGCTGGCCGAACACTTTATGCAACACTATGCCAAGAAATGCAAAAAGAAAATAGAGGGAATAAACCGCGAAGCCAAACAAAAACTGATGCGGTATAATTGGCCGGGAAACGTGCGCGAATTGCAACACTTGATGGAACGAGCCGTAATCTTTGCCGATGACAAGGTATTGAAACCATGCGATTTCGATTTCCAACCAACAATCATCGAGGAGAAATCAATCGAAACCGTCGATACCTTCAACTTGGAAGAGTTGGAAAGAAACGCCATCGAAAAAGCCGTGAAAAAAGCTAACGGGAACCTTAGCTATGCGGCCGAATTGTTGGGTATCACCCGCTATGCACTATATAGAAAGATCGAAAAACTTGGCCTATGAGTAAATACCACACCATCCGAATTGTATTGATAGCTTTGTCGCTGGTAGCTATATCGGTGGCTTCTGTCTATTTGTATCAAGCAAAACTCTTTTTCTGCTTGGTCTTTTCGGTTGTCATTGTTTTGGTGCTCATAATTTGCCTGTGTAACTTGCAGAAGAATAACTTTCTCTTGATAGAAAGATTGGTGGATAGCCTGCGCTATAAAGACTTTTCGTTGAACTTCTCGCTGAATGGAAAGAATGCAACAGAAAAGAAATTGCGCTCGGGCATCAACGAAGTGGTAGTGGATTTTCGTAAACAACTGGCCGAACACGAAGAACGATACAAATATTATGAAACATTGTTCGACACCGTAGATAGTAGCCTGATTGTTGTGGACGAAAAAGAGAATGTGCAATGGATGAACCGAGTTGCCGTACAGGATTTATGCGGCCACGCCATTCATTCGGTGGACGAGCTGAACGAACTCAATCCAAACTTTTCACAACAACTTGCCAAACTCCATGTCGGCGAGGTAAAGGTAATCAAACTTTTCAAAGAAGAGGTGATACAAGAAATGGTTGTCACCATGACCGAATACACCACCAAAGGATTCAAATACCGCCTATATTGCTTCACCAATGTACGCTCATTGCTCGAAGAGAATGAAATGGAGGCATGGCAGAAGTTGGTTAGGGTGTTGACACACGAAATAATGAACTCCATCGCACCTATCATATCCCTAAGTGAAACAATGGTGGAGCGAATTGAGCAAGACAATCAGGACGAACAATCCATCGAGATGATAGTGCATGGCATGAAGGTGATTCATCGCCGAAGCAAAGGGCTACTCGAATTTGTAGAAAACTATCGAAAGTTGTCGCGCATGTCGTCGCCAATATTGGCATATGTTAAGGTGGGCGACTTGCTGGCCGACATCAAGAAGTTGTTTAATAATCCAAAGATAGCGTACAGCTACAACATAGAAGACAACGAGCAACTACTCTTCATCGACCGTTCACAAATAGAGCAAGTACTTATCAACTTATTGAAGAATGCCGAAGAGGCTTGTAGCGAGCAACCCAATCCGGTGATTGAAATTACTACTCGCTATCAGCAAGAGAAAAACCTGTTTAGCATCAGCGTTACCGACAATGGACATGGCATCTTACCCGAAGTGCAAGATAAGATATTTGTACCTTTCTTC
>JAFYML010000192.1 GCA_017556595.1 Bacteroides sp. | reverse complement strand
GCTGATGGTGCCCTGTAGCTTGTCGCGTCCCACTTTAACAATAGCTTTGCCGCCGGCGGCTACTCGGTCGCCATAGGTGTCGGCAATTTCGGCTTCTACCTTGAAGTGACTTAAATCGGAAACAATGGCTACTTGCGAACCTTGCGACACTTGCGCACCCACTTGATTATTTATATAGGTAAGGATGGCTTTGCGCGGCGCACGGATTTGTGCATCGTCCAACGTACGTTTCATTTCGGCCAACTCTTTCGCGAAGATATTAAATTCAAGCTCCTTTACCTTCAAATCGGCTGCTTTTACCTTCTTTTCGTTTTCGTATTGTTGACGAAGTTGTTCCAACTCTAACTTACCGCGGTTGTAAGCCAATTCGGCTTGACGCACCTTGTCGGTAGTGCCCGAACCGATGCTATCCAAGTAGCGTTCGTTGCGTAGCTCCACCTCCTTGCGGTTTAGTTCCATGGCACTTACCTTGATGTTCATGGCCATGTTGCTGAGTTGGGTTTCGTTGTTAATCTTGAGTTGCTCTAATTGGTAACGACGCATCTGCTCTTCGTCGAGCAACTTATTGTAGGCTGTTTGGGTACTTTGCAAATCGAGTTTCAAAATGGGTGTGCCTACATCTACGCTATCACCACCCTTGCAATACACCTCGATGATGCGGCTATTGATGGGCGAGTTGATGATTTCTTCGAAGGCCGGTGTTACCTTTCCCGAAGCGCTGACGCTTACTTCAATGGTTCCTTTATCTACGGTAGATACAATCAAGTCCTTTCGCTTCACACCACTTTGCATGAAGGAGAGGAGCATGGCAGCGCATACTACCATTGCGGCACCGATGCCGCCATACTTCATGATTTGTTTGTTTCGTTCTTTTTTTAGAACTTCTTTTGGAATTACTCTGTCCATATTTTAATTGTTTTTTTAATTTATTACGCTTTTGTTTCGCCTTTCTACTATTTCTTTATAGCAAATTCCGTGCCAAAGTGGCATCGCGTTGATAATCAATGGTTTTGTGTTTTGAAAAGTGTCCGATATCGGACACTTTGTTCGGTTTTGGGCGTACACTTGTGCGAAATTGCACAAATTAAACTACCTTTGCAGCCGAATGACAGTAGGTAGTATCATAGTATTGGTGTTGTTCGTGTTTGGAGCAGCGTTTGTTCAGCGAACTATTGGGTTTGGCTTCGGCATATTCATTATGACGATGCTTCCCTACTTGATGCCGTCGTATGGTGAAGCAACCATGCTGTCGGGATTGTTGGCGATGGTTACCTCACTGATTATTTGTATAAAATTAGGACGATATATTCCGTGGCGAAAAATGATAGGAATGTTGCTTGTTTTTATAGTTACAAGCTACGTGGCCATTCAGTTTGTTAGCCAGTTAAGTAATGCGATTTTGCAGCGCTTTTTAGGTGTGATGCTGATTTTATCGGCTCTTTATTTCATTTTCTTCTCGCATCGTGTAAACATCCGACCGACACCGATGACACAACTTTCGTTGGGTACATTGTCAGGATTTATGGGCGGTTTCTTTGGTATGCAAGGGCCACCGGCCGTAATCTATTTCTTGGCGGTGACAGATAATAAATATGCCTATACAGCTATGGCACAAACCTATTTCTTGCTTGGAAATGTGATGATGACGCTATTCCGTGCTCAAACGGGATGCTTTACCACGGAGGTGGTACATGCATGGTGCATCGGGCTGCCTGCGGTATTGCTTGGTACGTGGGTAGGTGGATTGGTGTTTAATAAGATTCCGATGGCTTTGCTTCGTAAGATTGTCTATCTTTACATTGCGTTTAGTGGTTTGTTGGCATTGCTTTGAACCTTGTCTATGAAAAGGTTAAACCTAATGACCTAAAAGGTTTAATCTTCCGGATAAGAAAAATCCCCCAAAATCTCATTAAGACTTTGGGGGATTTACCATCAAAAACATCTATTGTACTATGAAAAAACTATTGTTTTACTTGGCATAGCTTACAGCGCGTGTTTCACGGATAACTGTAATCTTAACTTGACCAGGATAGGTCATTTCGTCTTGAATCTTCTTAGCGATTTCACCAGACAAACTTTCGGTTTGCTTGTCGTCAATCTTGTCGGCACCAACAATAACGCGAAGTTCACGACCGGCTTGGATGGCGTATGTTTTGGTCACACCTGGATAGGACATAGCCAATTGTTCAAGATCGTTCAAGCGTTTGATGTAGGCTTCTACAATTTCGCGACGTGCACCTGGACGAGCACCAGAGATGGCATCACATACTTGTACGATAGGTGCAAGCAAGCTAGTCATTTCTACTTCGTCGTGGTGAGCACCAATGGCATTGCAGATGTCAGCCTTTTCCTTAAACTTCTCGGCCAACTTCATACCATAGAGTGCGTGTGGCAATTCTGGTTCTTCATCGGGCACCTTACCAATGTCGTGCAACAAACCTGCGCGTTTTGCTTTCTTGGGGTTCAAACCTAGTTCCGATGCCATTACAGCACAGAGGTTGGCTGTTTCGCGAGCGTGTTGCAATAGGTTTTGTCCGTATGATGAACGGTATTTCATCTTACCGATGATACGAATCAATTCCGGATGCAAGCCATGGATACCCAAGTCGATAGTAGTGCGCTTACCGGTT
>JAFYML010000191.1 GCA_017556595.1 Bacteroides sp. | reverse complement strand
GGATTGGCCGTTGTAACCTTCCACATCGAATATGCCATCGGAGCTAATGGACAATTGACATACACGTTGAATGGAGAGGGACAACTAAAGGTAGAAATGCTATACACGCCACAAGCCGCAAACCTTCCGCTAATGCCCAAATTCGGCATGCGTATGAAGCTACCGGCCGAATACAAAGAAGTGACATGGTATGGACGCGGCCCACACGAAAATTATCCCGACCGAAAAAGCGGATATTTCATTGGCATACATCAACTTGCATTGAATGAATTTATGGTAGATTATGCTTCTCCGCAAGATAATGCCAACCGTTCGGATGTACGATGGTTCACACTAAGCAACGGAAAGAAAAACGTAAAAATTGAGGGACAACAACCACTTAATTTCCGTGCTTGGAACTATACAGAAGAAGAACTTGAACAAAGCAAGTATCCATTCGAGTTACCGCAACGCGATTTCGTAAACCTTAACATCGACCACCTGATTCATGGCGTAGGTGGTAACGATGGATGGGGTGCTCGGACAATGGATGCTTACACGATTGATGCTAATCGCTCATATCAATATAACTTTATATTGAGTGTTGAATAACATTAAAAAGTCACTTTCGTTTTGTGCTTCGCAATGTTTATTGTATCTTCGCAAAGTAAACCAATTAACCGTAATTTATGCTAAGAGTCTTACTCATTATAGTTGCTAACTTGCTTTTCATTTTTCACGCTCATTCGCAAGCTAAATTGCAGATAGATAATGAAACTTTTGACATGGGCGAGGTAGAATGGAATCATCCAGCAACTGCTCGTTTCAACGTTATTAACACGGGAGACAAGCCATTGGTTATCAGCGAAATCATCCCTGATTGCGCATGTAGCGTTGCACAATGGACAATGCAACCTATTGCACCCGGCGAAAAGGGGATGATAGAAGTCGCTTTCGACGCCAAGGCATTGGGTAGCTTTCATAAATCGGTAGCCGTAATGTCAAATGCCGAAGAGTTGAGATATCTCTATTTCCGCGGGAAAGTGGTGGAGAAACTTAAGGATTTCTCGAAAACACATCCTTATGTCATTGATGGTTTACGCATTGACAAGCAAGAATTTGTATTTCCCGACGCCACCAAAGGCGAGCATCCTACTATCGAGTTAAGCATTGTAAACCAATCGAACAAGCCATACGAACCCGTTATTATGCATTTGCCGATATACGTTAGCATGGAGGTAACACCACAACTAATTGAGCATGGCGAAAGAAGCACTATCAAGCTAACGCTCGACACCGAGCAAATGAGCAACGTAGGATTAAGCGCATCGACGGTTTACCTATCGCGATTTGCCGGCGACAAGGTGGGCGAAGAGAATGCACTTCCGCTAAAAGCCATTCTTTTACCCGACTTCTCTACACTTACAGAAAAAGAAAAAGCAAATGCACCCAAATTGAAAGTTGATGTCAAAAAAAGCAACATTAGCCAAACATTAGCCACCAAAGGAAGCGCTAAATGCAACATTACCTTAACCAACGTTGGAGCATCGGCATTGAAAATAATCAGCGTGCAAGTGTTAGGAAACGGAGCAACGGTAAACTTAAAAAAGAATACTTTGCAACCCAACAAATCGACTCGCTTGCAAGTGACACTACATAAAAACAAATTGAGCGACAACAACGAAGCTATAGGCTTGTTGCTCATCACAAACGACCCGAAACAACCAAAAACTGAAATCAATATAAGCTATTAAAACTATGTCTGATAATCACCACCATATGGAACATCCCGAAAACGACGAAGCCTACAAAGGGCTTACGGTTAATGCGGGTATCGAACAACCTGCATCGGTCAATCCCTATTTAGTTAGACGCAAAAAACGCGAGCTAACCGTGCCCGAATATGTAGAGGGTATTGTGAAGGGCGATGTAACCATCTTAAGCCGAGCAGTAACTTTAGTGGAAAGTTTAAAACCCGATCACCAAGCCATTGCACAAGAGGTGATTGAGAAGTGTTTGCCATATAGTGGGCAATCGGTTCGTATTGGTATTAGCGGTGTGCCTGGTGCAGGAAAAAGTACCTCAATTGATGCATTCGGACTACACGTACTCGAAGAATATGGCGGAAAACTTGCCGTCTTAGCTATCGACCCTAGTAGCGAACGAAGCAAAGGAAGTATCTTGGGCGATAAAACACGCATGGAGAAGTTGTCGGTGCATCCAAAATCGTTCATACGCCCTAGCCCATCGGCAGGTTCGCTTGGTGGTGTTGCGCGTAAAACACGCGAAACAATCATCCTATGCGAAGCAGCTGGATTTGATAAGATTTTTGTGGAAACCGTTGGTGTGGGACAAAGCGAAACGGCCGTACACTCGATGGTCGATTTCTTCTTGCTTATTCAGTTAGCAGGTACAGGAGATGAATTGCAAGGCATTAAACGAGGCATCATGGAGATGGCCGACGGCATCGTGATAAACAAAGCCGATGGCGACAATTTAGAACGAGCACAATTGGCGGCTACTCAATTTAAGAATGCGCTACACCTCTTCCCCGCACCCGAAAGCGGATGGCAACCACAAGTACTTACCTACTCTGGTTTCTATAACTTAGGTGTTAAGGAAGTATGGGACATGATTTATAGCTACATGGATTTTGTAAAGAAGAATGGCTATTTCGACTATCGACGAAACGAGCAAAGCAAATATTGGATGTACGAAAGCATCAACGAGCAATTGCAACATAGCTTCTACCAAAATCCAAAAATAGAGGCCATGCTTGCGCAAAAAGAAGCACAAGTGTTGAACGGAAACTTAACGTCGTTCATTGCCGCAAAAAATTTGCTCGACACTTATTTTAACGACTTAAAAGAATAATATAACATACTTATTATCATGGAAATACCGGCCAATTACATCAAACGCATTGAAATACATGGATTGTGGCAACGCTACAACATTGTGTGGAATCTTGAACCCGATGTGAACATCCTTTCGGGTATCAATGGTGGGGGAAAAAGTACTATCCTAAATCGTTCGGTAAACTACCTTGAACAAACGACAGGGAAGGTGAAAAGCGATGAAAAGCAGGGAGTAAAGATTATCTTCGACAACCCTGAAGCTACCTATATCCCGTTTGATGTAATTCGCAGCTACGACCGCCCGTTGGTAATGGGTGATTTCACCGCGCGAATGGCCGATCCGAATGTAAAATCGGAATTGGATTGGCAACTATACTTGCTTCAACGCCGATACTTGGATTATCAAGTGAACATTGGTAATCAAATGATTGATATGCTAAATGGCGATGAAGAGCAACGCGAAAAAGCCGCAAGTTTATCTATCCCCAAACGAAAGTTTCAAGATATGATGGACGAGCTATTTGCTTATACACGCAAGAAAATCGACCGGAAAAGCAACGAGATATTCTTCTATCAAGACGACGAAAAACTATCGCCATACAAGCTATCATCGGGCGAAAAACAGATGCTCGTCATCTTACTTACAGCTTTGGTGCGCAATGGCGAGCGAAGTGTGCTCTTCATGGACGAACCGGAAGCATCACTACACATTGAATGGCAACAAAAATTGATTGCCATGATACGCAACCTAAACCCTGATATGCAACTGATTCTTACCACCCACTCGCCTGCTATGATTATGGAAGGTTGGATGGAAGATGTGACCGAGATAAGCGAAATCACAAGCAGCATCGACCATGAGTAAGTCGCTAAAACACAACTTAACATCGGCTTATTTGGGAGCAGCCGACAAGCTATCGCCAAAAAAGCATAGACGACGTATCATAGCTTACGTGGAAAGCTACGATGACATCGCGTTTTGGCGAACATTGCTTTTCGAACACGAAAACGATGAGCGATACTTCCAGATAATGTTACCATCGAATCGCTCTTTAACAAAGGGGAAAAAGATGGTGTTGATGAATGCTTTAAGCAATAAGGGATTGGGCGAAAATTTGATTGCGTGTGTAGATAGCGATTATGACTATTTGCTACAACAAACAACCAAGCAATCGAGGCAAATAAACAACAATCCTTTCGTATTGCAAACCTATACATACGCCATTGAGAATTTTCAATGCTATGCCGAATCGTTGCACGAGGTGTGTGTGCAAGCAACGTTGAACGACCGACAAATCATCGATTTTCCGGCATTCATGCGCGACTTTTCACAAATCACTTATCCGCTTTTCCTCTGGCATATTTGGTTTATAAAGAATGGACAAGCGGAAATATTCCCTATTCAACATTTGGCCGATTGTACATCTATTCACGAGATAGATATATACAATCCACTACCAACACTTCAAAGCATTGAACGACGTGTAAAGAACAAAATATCCAAATTCCAAAGACGATACTACAAGCAAATGGACGAGGTAGATGCATTGGGAAAAGAGTTAGAACCATTAGGATTAAACCCCAATACAACCTACCTATATATGCAAGGACATCATATCTTTGAAAACATCGTTTTGAAACTTATCACACCTGTTTGCACAAATTTACGAAGAGAAAGAGAAAGGCAAATAAAACAGTTATCTATACACGAGCAACAATTTCAAAACGAATTGAGTTGCTATGAAAATAGTTTGGCAAACATTAAGCTAATGTTGAAAAAGAACGATGATTTTAAAAAGCTACCACACTATCAACAAATTCAAAAAGATATTGAAGCTTTATTAAAGAAACATTAAACGAACTCTCTATTTTAAGAGATTTATGTATATTTGCCCCTTAATTAAGGAAATAGCGACCGAAGTTATTAACAAAACCTACAACTTTTCCACCGTTTTGCTAAACTTCGTCCTACTTAATAAGCTAAAATAAAAGATATTTGTTTACTTCGCCGAGGAATAAATATTCAACGTATGGGAAAAATTATTGCTTTAGCTAATCAAAAAGGAGGCGTAGGAAAAACAACAACCTCCATAAACTTGGCCGCATCGTTGGCCACTTTGGAGAAGCGCGTGCTATTGGTAGATGCCGATCCACAAGCAAATGCATCGAGCGGATTGGGTATAGACATTAAGCAAGCCGAGCACACGATATACGAATGCTTGATAGATAAATGCGAACCTAAACTAGCATTGCAAGATACGGAATTGGATACACTAAAAGTGATACCAAGCCACATAAATCTTGTAGGTGCAGAGATAGAGATGCTGAACCTAAAGGGACGCGAAAAGATTATGAAAGAGGTGCTTGCCGGATTGCGCGATGAGTTTGATTACATATTGATAGACTGCTCGCCATCGTTAGGATTGATTACCGTAAATGCACTAACAGCAGCTGATAGCGTAATCATACCCGTACAAGCAGAATACTTCGCATTGGAAGGTATCAGCAAATTGCTGAACACCATAAAGATAATCAAGAGCAAACTGAATCCGGGATTGGAAATTGAAGGATTCTTGCTGACGATGTTTGACGCGCGTTTGCGACAAGCAAATCAGATATACGACGAGGTGAAACGACACTTCCAAGAGTTGGTATTCAACACCGTGATTCAACGTAACGTAAAACTAAGCGAAGCGCCAAGTCATGGGCTACCCGCAATATTGTACGATGCCGACTCGAACGGGGCGCGTAATCATATGGCACTAGCCAAAGAATTGATAAGCCGAAATAGTGACTAACTACTGATAAATAAAATAATTCAAACATAATTCGAAGTGAAAAGAAACGCATTAGGACGAGGATTGGATGCTTTGTTGGCTATGGACGAAATTCAGACTGAAGGTTCGTCATCTATCAACGAAATAGAATTGAGCAAGATTGTTGCCAATCCTAACCAGCCAAGACGTGAATTCGATACAACGGCCTTACAAGAATTGGCCGACTCGATAGCAGAAATAGGTATTATTCAACCTATTACTTTGCGTAAAATCTCGGACAATGAATACCAAATCATTGCCGGAGAACGCCGTTTCCGTGCGTCACAGATAGCTAAACTCAACACCATCCCGGCATACATCCGCACAGCAGATGATGAAAATGTGATGGAAATGGCGTTGATTGAAAATATCCAACGCGAAGACTTGAATGCAGTAGAAATTGCCCTTGCTTATCAACACTTGTTGGAAGAATACAACTTGACACAAGAACGTTTGAGCGAACGAG
>JAFYML010000190.1 GCA_017556595.1 Bacteroides sp. | reverse complement strand
GATGAAGCAATTCTTTGCTTCGAAAAGAAGATAACCGGCTAATCAGTCCTTCACCTCTTCAAATTCTACATATTCGCCCTCTTCGTCGTCGAAATACTTCTTACGTTTCGAGTGGCCATCTATGCGGTCACTTTCTGGCTGTTGCTGGCTATAGCCTTGTGTGTAGCTGTTGTTGCGCTTATTGCGACTGAACAACCCACGTACGAGGGCAACAATGAAAGTTATGCCAAAAAGGAATATAAATAGGATAAAAATAAGAATGAATCCAATAATAGCAAACATGAAGCGTTAGTTTAGTTTATTGCTTTTTTTGTGTGAACAACGAAAGAATGATGTACCAAACGATTACGGCTGCAAAACCGGCAATCTTTAGTGTGATAAGCAGAATGGCACTGATAATGACAAATATAAAAGCGATTTTATTATCTTTCCAAGAAAGGTTCTTAAACTTCAACGAGAACATCGGAATTTCGGAAACCAATAGCCATGAGAATAGACAAACAAGCGCCAATGTCAATAGCGGATGATAGCTGGCAATGGGGTAGCAACCGGCTACTAACGATGCCCAGAAAAGAGCGTTGGCTGGTACAGGCAAACCAATAAACGATGTGGTTTGGCGTGTATCATTGTTGAATTTTGCCAATCGGAGTGCCGAGAAGATAGCAATTAAGAAAGCACAATAAGGCAACCAATTTGCTAAGGAACTCAAATACTCGGGATAGTCTATTTCTTTGAATAGGGAGAATACGATCAAAGCAGGAGCTACGCCAAAGCTTACATCGTCAGCTAGCGAGTCGAGGTCTTTACCGATGTTAGAGTAAGCATGTAAGAGGCGTGCAGCAAGTCCGTCGAAAAAGTCGAAAACAGCACCAATGACAATGAATAGCATGGCCATTTCAAAATTGGCATGAAATGCCATAACGCAAGCAATGCACCCACTGAAGAGGTTCATGCAAGTCAGTGCGTTAGGGATGTGGCGTGTAATGCAGTTTGCCATACAACGTACTGTTAAAGTTGGGCAATAATGGTTTGGTTGCCGGTGGTTCTTTGTCCCATTTCCACAAGCACCTTAGTTCCTAATGGTAGGTAAACATCCACGCGCGAACCGAATTTAATAAATCCCATGTGTTCGTCGATGAAGCACTCTTCGCCTTCGGTGGCATAGGTTACGATGCGTCGAGCCATAGCACCCGCAATTTGTCGTGCCATAACTTCCACGCCTTCGGGGGTTTCAATCACCACCATCGAGCGCTCATTGTCTGTACTTGCTTTAGGCAGCCATGCTTTCATGAATTTACCATTTTGGTGTCCTACCTTCTTCACAACGCCATCCACTGGATACCAATTGGCATGTACGTTTACAACACTCATAAAAATGGAAATCATCAGTCGCTTGTCGTGGAAATACTCATTTTCATCCACCTCTTCGATAACTACGATTTTGCCATCGGCAGGGGCCACTACCACCTTTTCAGTGTCTTGCTCGAAATAACGGATAGGGCAACGGAAGAAATTGACCAATACGGCATATAGAATAGCGCTGAAAGCTGCAACGATATAGAAAGGTAACTTATTGTCAAATGCAAAATAGAAAATTGTATTTAAAACAATAAATATCAGTAGGCTAGAGGTTAAAGTTCCTGTGCCTTCGTGATGTATTCTGATTTTTTTTAATTTTTTCAAACGTTTCATTAATACGAAATTCGCTATTAAGGTTGAAATTATCTGCAAAAATAGTTTTATTTTGCTAATATCCCAAGAAAAATGGAGATAAATACATTTGCATGCAACTTTTTCCTAAATATTTTGGCCGAATCTCTGAATGAATGTACCTTTATGCTCTCAAAAATAATGATGACAAGTTTTTTATGCAAGATTTCGTTCACTTACACGTTCACACCCATTATTCCTTGCTCGACGGGCAAGCCAGCGTTAGCCGTTTGGTAGATAAAGCCATTAAAGACGGCATGAAAGGTATTGCCGTAACCGACCATGGTAACATGTTTGGTATCAAGGAGTTTATAAACTATGTAAACAAGAAAAATAAGGGACTTGCTCCCGAAGAACGTTTCAAACCGATTATCGGTTGCGAGATGTATGTGGCCCGACGTGGAAAGGAGAAACGCGAAGGTAAACAAGACCAAAGCGGTTGGCACTTGATAGTGTTGGCCAAGAACGAGAAGGG
>JAFYML010000189.1 GCA_017556595.1 Bacteroides sp. | reverse complement strand
GGTTATTTACTTTACCCAATTCCTACCCTATAGTTATACCGTACAAAGTAACCTATATACAGGTGTAAGTAGTACTACTACGCTTGATGGTTCTACCATCAATTATGCAGCCATCAATAGTACTTTCGACAACTTAATTGGTATTGCTAAATCACATAGCACATTGGTAAATGTATCTCAACGTTTATTGGCCGACTCTTATACATATGGAGAGGAATGGAACGATAACGAATATATCCAAGCCAAGCACTATCGTCAACTGCTTGAAATAACTCCACCCGAAGTGCTTGAATTGGTCAGTCGAGATAGCGTAGAAGTGACACTCCAAAACTTAAAGGAGTATTATCGCGACGATACAAGTAACTTTTTATACAATTTATTTAATCGCCCTATTGCATTTTATAGTTTGCGTGCATTGAATAACATTGATATCAGGCGAGCAGGCGGTAGTGACATTTTGGACATTAGCTACACTTCAGCAGACCCAGGACTTACCCAAAAAACCGTCAAATATTTGATAGATGACTTGATTGAAGCTTATGAAATTATCCGTTTTAAAGCAACCAATGATGTAATTGCTTACTTTGAAGAGATGGTACGCAAGACCAAAGCGGCATTGAATGCAGAGGAGGATGACTTAATGCATTACAATGTGCAACAAGGTATTATTAACTATGGCGAAGAAACTGAAGCTTTGGCTGGAACCCGCTATGCAGTTGATGATCGTGTTGAAGAAGCCCAACGTACCTATCAAGCAGCAGTTGCTTTACGCGAAATGTTGGATGAACGCATGGATGTACGTGCACAGATGATTCGCAACAACACCAACCTATTGAAAGAATTGGATCAAGTAACCAAACTGAATCAAAGCATTTTAGAACATGAGATATTTGCAGGCTCAAATAATAATAATGATAATGCAAGTATTGAACAAGATAAGCTTAAACTAAAACAAGTTGAAGCCAATATTGGTAATATTTCCGACAATTTAAATGAATTTAGTTTTACCAAAGAAGGTGTAGGCATTGAAGAAATGATTGATGAATGGTTGAATGCTTTGGTGAATGAGGCAAAAGCATCAGCAGAATTAAAGGTATTAAAAGATCGTCAGCAAGATATTCGTGACCAATATGCACACATGGCTCCTATTGGCACCCAAGTAAATCGCAAACAACGTGCCATTGGTATTGCAGAAGATGTATATCGTACACAAATACAAGGATTGGCTAGTGCGAATCTTCGTTTAAAGAATATTGAGATGAGTACAAGCAACTTGCAACCCCTCTCTGACCCAGCCTTCCCATTGAATGACAATGGCCGCAAACGTTCGCTTTATGTCATCATTGCATTCTTGGGTTCACTGGTATTTATCACTTGCTTCTTCTTATTGATCGAAGTACTCGATCGTACATTGCGCGACAAGTATCGCAGCCAACGTCTCAGTGGCCTACCGGTTATTGCAGCTTTCAATGGTATCAGCAACTTGAAGTATCGTGGATTCTTGCGCGCTTGCAATCGTGCTGCAGCAGCTTACTCTTGCCGCCGTTTAAATAAATACTTCAAACCCAAAGGTGAACCAACCATTATCAATTTGCTTAGTGTTCACTCTGGCGAAGGAAAATCTTTCTTAGCAGAATTCTTTATGAAGTATTGGTGCGCAGAAGGTCTAAATGTGAAATATTTGAATTACGAAACCGATTTTGATGTAGTAAATCACAACTATATCCAAGCAAGCAAGCTTTCTGATTTTTGGCAACCCGATGCAACCGAAGCACCAGCCGACTTAATTTTGGTGGAATATCCATCATTCAACAATTGTTCTGTACCACTTCCTGTAATGCAAGAGGCCGATGTCAACTTGTTGGTAGCGAATG
>JAFYML010000188.1 GCA_017556595.1 Bacteroides sp. | reverse complement strand
TGTTTGTGAATTTATTCAAATAGCAATAAATCCTTGCTAAAACTGAATAAAAGCCTCTTTGTCTTTCAAACAAGGAGGCTTTTTATATAAATATCAATAGACCTATACCTACGATGGTAACAAATTGACACGTGTAGATGATTCCGTAACAGCCACTTCCAATACCGGTTGCACGAACTTTGTAAATGGAGCAAGCACAAGCAATGAATATACTTACGACCAAAACGGCAATTTAACAAAAGATTTGAATAAAGATTACCAATTATCCGTGCGGAAAGGTATTAAAGGTAGTTCGTTGCCACCGATTAAGTTGCCTATTTGGAAGTCGCGGAAGCAATAGCGAACGGCTACCGGCCGGGGCACTTGCTTGCTGGAAACTACGGCATGGTTGGTTTGCCATTGAATCCATACGGAGTCGGCAGGGTGGAAGAT
This sequence comes from Bacteroides sp., assembly GCA_017556595.1. Taxonomy (GTDB): domain Bacteria; phylum Bacteroidota; class Bacteroidia; order Bacteroidales; family Bacteroidaceae; genus Bacteroides. The sequence goes on along the minus strand of JAFYML010000188.1, from coordinate 1,927 downwards.
GCGGTCTTCTCCCGATACTTCGAAACCTTCTAGATGATAGTTGCGGCAGATGCCCATGTCCAAGTTATTGAAACCTAAAAATACTTCGTTGCCTTTTACGCTGAAATCGCCGTTGTAAGTGGGGTTTTCGCAATAGATTTGCTTCATACCATAGGTTTTGTTCAAAGCTACATAGGAGAGGCGTTGGCCAACTTCGGCTTTCCGACGTGGGTGGACGTTGAAGCGTTCGTATGGCTCGACAAGGTCGTTCGTGCCTATCATTTGGCTATTAGGGATGAGGCTTTGTGCCTTGTATTGGGCTTCGCGCAGATAGGCCGCTTTTTCGTCTTGAACTTCGCTATCGTAGTCATAAGGGGCTATTTCGACATAATAGAAAGGTATGTCGCCCAAAGCGAGTTGTTCGCGCCAATGGGCTACCATGGTGGCAAGGCGTTGGGCGTAGGGGGTGTGTGAACCTACATTGGAGCAACCTTGATACCAGATAATGCCTTTATAGGTGTAGCGGGTTACGGTGGGGAACATGGCGTTGTACATCAGCAGAGGTGTTTCCCAATCGGGGTATTTGCCAATTCCTTCGGGGGTGAGGTCGATGTCGGGGTAGGTTTCGAGAATGTGACGAGGCAACCAACTCTCTACACGGGTGCCGCCATACGAGCAGTTGACAATGCCCACGGGGACGTGAAGTGCCTGACTGAGGTTCTTGGCGAAGAACCAAGCGGTGGCGCTCATCTCCATTGCCGCCGAAAGGGTGGGGAGTTGCCATTGGCTACCAGCATCGGCCACTACCTCCCAACTCTTGGCTTTGGGTATGGTGTGCATGCGAACGTAGGGGTAGTTGGCGGCTTCGATGGCTTCTTGCAGGCCGTCTTTGACGCAGCATCCACTGAAGCCTTTCAGGGGCATCTCCATGTTGCTTTGTCCGCCGGCAAGCCATACTTCGCCTATCAGGATGTTTGTTAAGGTAATCGGGGTTTTGCCATCGCTAATGGTGATTTCGTAGGGGGTGAAACCTGCTTGGGGAGTTGATACGCTAAGTATCCATAGGCCATCTTTATCGGTGGTTGTTTGTACGGTTTCGCCATTCCACGAGGTGGTGGCGGTTATCTTATCGCCTGCTTTCGCCCAACCCCAAAGGCGGGCATCAGCTTGTTGTTGCAGTATCATGTTGTCGCCTATAAGTGAGGCAAGTTTCAATTGGGCATGCAGGCCAAGCATGCAGCTCATTAGCATTGCTGAAATGAGGAGTATTCTTTTCATAGTTATATATTTTTAAGCAAATGTATGATTTTTATTTGTTCTATGCAAAAAGATGTGAAGTTTTGATAAGATAGGTTGTACTTCGGAATAAAAAATAAGTAAACTTCTTTTTTCTTCGCTCGGCTTGCGCTATCTTTGGCGTTGCCCAAGATAGGCTGCGCCTCAGAAATGCTCAAATAAATTTGGCATTCCGTTCGGCTTGCACTATCTTTGCGGGCTAAAAGTAGAAATATCAGTAACATGAAACAGTATAAACTCATTAACAACCTGACGGGTTGGGTCGTTTTCCTTATTGCAACGACTGTATATTGCCTCACCATTGAGCCTACGGCAAGTTTTTGGGATTGTGGCGAATTTATCACTACGGGATATAAATTGGAGGTGGGACATCCACCCGGCGCACCTTTCTTTATGTTGGTGGCAAACCTATTCACGCAATTTGCTTCGGACACTACACAGGTGGCCAAGATGGTGAACTTGATGAGCGCCATGATGAGTGGGGCGTGGATATTGTTCCTGTTTTGGAGCATCACGCACTTGGTGCGCAAGTTGGTGGTGAAGGATGAAGAGACCATAGGCTTGGGCAAGATGATTACCATTATGGGTAGCGGATTGGTAGGCGCATTGGCTTATACATTTAGCGATACGTTCTGGTTCTCGGCCGTCGAGG
>JAFYML010000187.1 GCA_017556595.1 Bacteroides sp. | reverse complement strand
CTCGCGAACGTTTGGAAGCTGTACGCGAATCGGATGCTATCCTTCGCGAAGAGTTTGCTAAGGCTGGTCTTGATAAGAAGGTATGGCAATACTTTACTGTAGTGCCCGACTTCAAGTCAGTAGGTGTACGCAACAATGCACGCTCATACGATTATCCTGTCATTATTCGTGCGGTGAACACTGTCGATGCAATGACTGCTACTATCGAACAAGTTGATTGGGCAATCTTGATGAAGATTACCGACCGCATCCTTGCCGAAGTACCAAATGTGAACCGTGTTTGCTACGACATGTCACCAAAGCCATCGGCTACAATCGAGTGGGAATAATCATTTTTCCTTATTTATATATAAGAAAGCCCCGACTATTGTTGGGGCTTTTTTATTACCTATTCCCCTCGTCTGAACAATAAATACTTCAGGCGTAAGGAATAAATAGTTCAGAAATAATCATTAAGGCGTTGAAAGAAGTGAACCTTTATGGATAATTGTTTGGTAAATCTTCGTTACAGAACGAAAATCGCCTAAAAAGTGCTCTCTATGAATTTTCCTCACGAGGGAGATATATAGCCCTCACGAGAAAAAATTTTTTCTCTCACGAGGAAAAAATAATTATTTCGTGGGCATAAAATAAAAAGTAAACGATTTTTAGTAAAATAATCGTATAAAAAAAGAGATGTCGTATGTGGCATCTCTTTCTTTATATATAATAAGGTGTGAATTATCCGATTTTGCTGATTTTCTTCAAGCGCTCTTCTTCGATGATTTTAATTTTGCGACCATCAATAGCAATGAGTTTTTCGGTTGCAAATTGCGAGAGGGTACGGATGGCATTGCTAGTGGTCATGTTCGAGAGGTTGGCAAGGTCTTCGCGCGAAAGGTAGATACTCAAGGTAGAACCATCTTCTTCGATGCCATAGCTCTCTTTCAAGAAAAGAAGCGATTCGGCCAAGCGGCCGCGGATATGCTTTTGTGTCAAGTTGACGGTACGTGTATCGGACATGCCAAGGTCGTTCGACAATTGCTTGATGAAGAACATGGCTAAGTCGTTGTTTTGGCGGATAAGCTTTGTGATAACCGTCATTGGGATGAGGCAGATAACCGATGGCTCGAAAGCTGCAGCAGCGGTTACATAGGCTTGTTCAGAGAAATAGGCACGATAACCAAAATACTCCACAGGTTTCATCATGCGGATAATTTGGCTGCGACCACCTACACCATCTTTGTAGATTTTTACCTTACCGGTGAGCAGACACATTAAATGGGTAGGGGTTTCGCCCTCGAAGTGCACCACCTCGTTCTTCTTGAAGTTTTGGATGGTGAAGTGCTCGGACAAATACTCCCGCTGCTCCTCGGTTAGAGGCTCCCACATGTCGGCTATCAGCTCGGGTACATTGATGTCTGAAAAGTCAATCTTGCTCATGATTATAGCTTTATAACTATGTTATAGAGCACAAAAGTAGAAATAATATTTTGAATTAGAACTATTTTCGTGAAAATAAGTGTATTTTTTTTGGTATTTTCACAAATTGGCAAGTTGCTGATTACGTGAACAATTACTTCGTGAACATCAGTTCGCGATACTTAGGCAATGGCCACATTTCGTCATCAATCTCCATTTCCAAGTGGTCGATGTGCTCACGGATGCTTTCTAAATAGGGTCGTATAGTCTCTTCGTAGGCGTATGCTTTTTCCTTGAAGTTTTCTTTGTGGTTGGCTACACGACGAGCTTCTGTCATTTCGGCCACTTGCATCTTGATAGCTGTAACACGACGTGAAATGTCGCGCACCAAATCTTTGCGGTCGGCACTCATTACCTCATATTCTTCGGGTGGGAAGATTTCCTTCAATCCGCGTAAGTTTTCCAGCAAGCGGTTTTGGTAGCTGACGGCTGTCGGAACGATGTGGTTTAGTGCCAAGTCGCCCAAAACGCGGCTCTCTATTTGCACCTTCATGGTGTACTTTTCGAGTTCCACTTCCAGGCGGCAAGCCAATTCGGTTTCGTTGAAGATGCGTTCGCCAATAAGTACGGCACGCGATTGATTATCTACATAATGTGTCAATGCTTCGGGCACATGGCTGATGTTGCTCAGGCCACGGCGAGCAGCCTCTTGTTTCCACTCTTCCGAGTAACCATCGCCTTCGAAACGGATAGGTTCCGACTCGATGATTGCTTGGCGTAATGCACGGAACAAGGCTTCATCCTTGTTCAATCCCTCTTCCATCAGTTTGTCGATGCTTGCTTTGAACTCGTTCAACTGGTTGGCCATAGCTGCATTGATAGCAATCATAGAGGCGGCACAGTTGGCCGATGCACCTGCTGCACGGAATTCAAAACGATTGCCGGTAAAGGCAAACGGACTTGTGCGGTTGCGGTCGGTAGTGTCGAGAAGAATTTCGGGGATACGTCCGATACCCAACTTTAAAGTTGTTTTGCTTTCTATTCCGGCTTGCTTACTGTCGATGTGGCTGGCAAACTCGTCGAGAATACCCGAAAGTTGCTTTCCTAAGAAGATTGAGAAGATTGAGGGAGGTGCTTCGTTGGCACCCAAACGGTGGCTGTTTCCAGCGCTGGCAATAGAAGCACGAAGCAGATTTTGGTTCTTATACACCATCATCAGCACGTTTACCAAGAATGTTAAGAACAGCAAGTTGCTCTTGGGGTTCTTTCCTGGAGAGAATAGATTGATGCCGGTGTCGGTGCAGAGTGACCAGTTATTGTGCTTACCCGAACCATTTACACCATTGTAAGGCTTTTCGTGAAGCAACACCACGAAGTTGTGCTTGCGTGCGATGCGTTTCATCAAGTCCATTACCAATTGGTTGTGGTCGTTGGCAAGGTTTACATTTTCAAAGATTGGAGCCAATTCGAATTGGTTGGGAGCAGCTTCGTTGTGGCGTGTTTTGGCAGGTATGCCCAATTTGTGACACTCAATTTCCAACTCCTTCATGAATGCTGTTACGCGTGGAGGAATGGAGCCGAAGTAGTGGTCTTCCAATTGTTGATCTTTGGCCGATGAGTGTCCCATAAGTGTGCGACCTGTTAAGCAAAGGTCGGGACGTGCGTTGTATAGTGCCAAATCTACTAAGAAATACTCTTGTTCCCAACCTAAGTTGGCATATACGCGGCTGACGCTCTTGTCGAAGAGTTGGCATATCTCGGTAGCTGCT
>JAFYML010000015.1 GCA_017556595.1 Bacteroides sp. | reverse complement strand
CACGCGATGATAGTGGGTGAGAGCCGCACTACGATGGTTGTTTCCCGAACCATAGCTTAGCTTTACGTCCGTACCTTGATACGAGAACGGGGAGCGGGTATGCACCTTCACGAGACCACCCATGGTGTTTCGTCCGTAGAGTGTCCCTTGCGGACCACGGAGAATGTCGATGCGTTCGATGTCATAGAAGTTGAAGTCGAAGGCACTCTTGTCGAGGAAAGGGATGTTGTCCACATACATGCCCACAGCTGGGGTATTGATACGCGAACCGATGCCACGGATGTACATAGCCGAAGTGAGGCGCGAGCCATAGTCGGGCATAAAGAAATTAGGCACGATGTTGCTCGCGCTCTTGAGCGAAGTGATACGATTGGCCTGCATGTCCTTTTGTGAGATGAGCGATACGGAGGCTGGCAATTGTCTCAACTTGCTTGTTTCCTTCGGCGATGCTATGATAACTACTTCCTCGATGTCGATTACCTTGGTGGTATCTTCGGGAAGAGTGAAGGCAAATGTCTTTGCGATGCTTATAAAAAGCACCACAGAGTAGCATAGAGTTTCACGGAGTATTTTTTTCATTTTGCTTATTGTTTTTTACTAAACCTTTTCATTTACGATGCAAAATAACAATAAAAGAAAAAAGTATGCAATCCTAATTAATGAGGATTTGCCATTCTATGGAGCCGGAAAATTGAATATATGGTAAAGTTATTGTACCTTTGCACGGTTTTTTGTAAAGAGAATAAATAAAACTTTATAATAATGAAAGAAAGAAGATTGAATGACTCGGCCGTGATGCGATGGGGAGCCTTGGGCGTGGTTTCCTTTACCATGATGGCCGCTTATTTTGTGAACGATGTAATGATGCCCCTCAAGTCAATGCTCGAATCGGAATTGGCTTGGAACAGTACAGAATTCGGTACCTATGCCGGAGCCTATAGTTTTTTGAACGTATTCTTGTTGATGCTGTTGTGGGGTGGATTGATTCTCGACCGCTTCGGTGTACGCTTTACCGGTAAGCTTTCGACTATTCTCATGGTGCTTGGTGCCGGTCTCGAATACTATGGCTTGACCGCATTGGCGGAAGATACAAACATGATTTTCGGCTTCCGTTCGGGAGTGATGGTGGCTTCGGCCGGTTATGCTATCTTTGGTGTGGGTGCCGAAGTGGCAGGTATTACCGTAACCAAAGTGATTGCCAAGTGGTTCCGTGGCAAGGAAATGGCTACAGCGATGGGTGTACAGGTGGCTTTGGCACGTATCGGTTCGCAAGTGGCGTTTGCTTGTGCCATTCCGATGGCTAGAGCGGCTCATATCTCTACTCCGATTTTGGTCGGCTTGTTGCTCCTTTTGGGCGGTATGGTGGCTTACTTTATCTTCTCTGTAATGGATAAGAAGCTCGACAAGCAGATTCAGAATGACCCGCAAGCGGACGATGACGAAGAAAAATTCTCTATGAAGGATGTGGCAAGTATCCTTGCCAGTCCGGGTTTCTGGCTCATAGCATTACTTTGCGTATTGTTCTATTCTTGTGTCTTCCCGTTCCAGAAGTTTGCTTCAGAATTGATGATCGGTAAGTACGGTATCGACGAAAGTATTGCCGGAACCATTGCCGGATTGCCAGCTTTGGGTGCTTTGGTATTGACTCCTATCTTCGGTGGTATTGTCGATAAGCGTGGTAAGGGTGCCAGCATCATGATGCTTGGTGCAGCCATGTTGATTGGTGTACACTTTATCTATGCCATGCCGGGCATTACAGCCGGTTGGGTAGCGGTAGTATTGATGATTGTGTTGGGTATTGCCTTCTCGTTGGTTCCGTCGGCTATGTGGCCAGCTGTTCCAAAGATTTTCCCTGCACACCAGTTGGGTACTGCTTATGCATTGATTTTCTTGATCCAGAACGTTGGTTTGTGGGGTGTTCCGACATTGATTGGTTGGGTGCTCGATAACTACTGTGTGGTTACGTTGGCCGATGGTGCCAAGGGGTATGACTATACATTACCGATGATTATCTTTACCGGTCTTGCGGTGTTGTCCATGTTGGTTGCTTTAGCGCTCAAAGTGGTGGATAAGAAGAAGGGTTACGGCTTGGGAATTGCCAATATTCAGAAGTAATTCTTGTAAATACAGGTTGAATGTATATTCGTCCTCACACCCACGTTAGGGTTGT
>JAFYML010000186.1 GCA_017556595.1 Bacteroides sp. | reverse complement strand
CTTTGGTGGTGTAACTACTATTAGTTTCATATCTTACTACCAATCGTTTATCTGCGCAAAAGTAATGAATCTCATTGTAGTTACCAATAAATCGTTGAAAAAATAGTTTTTTTGATTCGGTAGTCTCTGATGGTTTTCCTATATTTGCGCTCACTAATGGAAGAATTTACCAATAACTATATTAACGAACTGAACGATGGCCAACGTGCTGCGGTGCTCTATACCGACGGTCCATCGTTAGTGATTGCCGGTGCAGGGTCGGGTAAGACACGTGTGCTTACCTATAAAATTGCCCATTTATTGCAGCAAGGATACCGTCCGTGGAGCATTCTAGCTTTGACATTTACCAATAAAGCTGCTCGCGAGATGAAAGAGCGTATTGCTAATTTAGTAGGTGGTGAGTCGGCTCGTTATTTGTGGATGGGTACTTTCCACTCCATGTTTTTGCGTATTCTTCGGGCTGAATCGGCTGAATTGGGTTTCTCTCCGAAATTCACTATTTACGATGCTTCCGATAGTAAAAGTTTGATTCGTGCCATCATCAAAGAGATGAAATTGGACGAAAAACAATATAAGCCGGGTGCTGTGCAAGCACGTATATCGAGTGCGAAGAATCATTTGGTCACTCCCGCTTCGTATGCTGCCAATAAGGAGGCTTACGAAGGCGATTGCAATGCCCGGATGCCAGCCATACGCGATATTTATCGTCGTTATTGGGAACGATGCCGTCAAGCCGATGCGATGGATTTTGATGATTTGTTGCTCTATACATTCTTGTTGTTTCGCGACAAACCGGAGGTGCTTGCTCGTTATCAGCAGCAGTTTGGTTATGTGTTGGTGGACGAGTATCAAGATACGAACTATGCGCAACATTGCATTGTGTTGCAACTGAGCAAGCAGCATCAACGTGTGTGTGTAGTGGGCGACGACGCTCAAAGTATCTATTCTTTCCGTGGTGCCGATATTGATAATATACTTTATTTTACAAAGATATATCCCGAGACGAAGGTGTTCAAGTTGGAGCAAAACTATCGCTCTACACAAACCATCGTCTGTGCGGCTAATAGCTTGATTGCAAAAAATCAACGACAGATACGTAAAGAGGTGTTCTCTGAAAAAGAACGTGGTGAGGCATTGGGCGTTTTTCAAGCTTATAGCGATATTGAAGAGGCCGATATTGTGGTGAATAAAATCATCGAGTTGCGTCGTCGCGAACAGTTGAGGTACTCTGATTATGCCATTCTGTATCGTACCAATGCGCAAAGCCGTGTGTTCGAAGAGGCTATGCGTAAACGTTCCATTCCTTATCGCATTTATGGTGGTCTATCGTTCTATCAACGCAAAGAGGTAAAGGATGTTATTGCTTACTTCCGTTTGGTGGTAAACCCCAACGATGAGGAAGCCTTCAAACGCATCATCAATTATCCTGCTCGTGGCATTGGTGATACTACTTTAGGAAAGATTGTTGCTGCAGCTTCGGAGTATGGAGTCAGCTTGTGGACGGTTTTGCTTGAACCATTGGCATATGGTTTGAATTTTAATAAAGGCATTACGACTAAGTTACAAGCATTCAAGACGTTAATGTTAGGGTTTATGAACGATTCCTTAACGAAAAATGCTGCCGAAATGGGGCAAGACATCATTCAGCGTGCAGGAATCATGAACGAAGTATGTCAAGATAACACGCCCGAAAACCTTAGTCGCAAAGAGAATATTGAAGAACTTGTCAATGGTATGGGTGATTTCTGTGCGCAACGTTTGGAGGAGGGTGATACAAACATTTCGTTGACCGATTATCTTTCCGAAGTGTCGTTGCTGACCGATCAAGATTCCGATGATGATAGCGAAGAAAAGGTTACTTTGATGACCGTGCATGCAGCAAAAGGATTGGAGTTTCCTGTTGTTTTTGTGGTGGGACTTGAGGAAGAACTTTTCCCGAGTGCTATGTGTCTCGATTCCATGCGTGCCATCGAAGAGGAGCGTCGTTTGTTCTACGTAGCCATAACTCGTGCCGAACGTCATTGCTTCTTGAGCTATGCTAAATCGCGCATGCGTTATGGCAAGATGGAGTTTGCAGCTCCTAGTCGCTTCTTGAAAGATATAGATGTGCGTTATCTACGCTTGCCGGGACAGATGGCCTATACGCAACGCGAGGAACCTCGTGCTCCTATTTTTACTAAACCTCAACAAGAAACGAAACCTACATTTACTCCTACTACACCACGCAATTTGAAACCGGTTGCTGCAGCAGCTGCTACTGTTCCTGCGCAGAATGTTGCATTGTCTGTAGGACAATACATCGAACATGAACGCTTCGGCTTGGGTGAAGTGTTGAAAGTAGAAGGAGAGGGTGATAGTGCCAAAGCTACCATTCGCTTTGAAAATGCAGGTGAAAAACAATTGCTGCTTCGCTTTGCTCGTTTCAAGGTTGTTTAATTTCTCTTTTAACTTCGTAGCAAATTACTTTATGCTCGCAGCATACTGACTATATGCCCGCAGCAAGTGCATTGTATGCTCAAAGCAAATGGTAGTTATGATGTGGGCTTATCTTAAAGTGATTTGTGTTGTAATATTATTAGAGTAGGGTTGGTTGTAGTAGCGCAAAAAGTGAACTTTTGCCGTTTCTTATTAAAAAAGTTTCATATTTGTTTGCAGGTTTGCGGAAAATATCTACCTTTGCAACCGCAAACGCGAAAACGGCTTAGTTTTTGGTTATGCAAATGCGGAAATAGCTCAGTTGGTAGAGCACAACCTTGCCAAGGTTGGGGTCGCGAGTTCGAGCCTCGTTTTCCGCTCTCAAGGAAAGATGCGCTTTGCGCAGGTTCTATGAAGTAGTGAATGTTGGAGAGGTGGCGGAATTGGTAGACGCGCTACTTTGAGGGGGTAGTGACTGTATTGTCGTGGGAGTTCGAGTCTCCTTCTCTTCACAAAATTATGCGGAAATAGCTCAGTTGGTAG
>JAFYML010000185.1 GCA_017556595.1 Bacteroides sp. | reverse complement strand
ATAGCGCTCTTCGACAATACGTAGGCGTTCTTTGGATAACGATACGGCATAGCGGAAGTTCTTCAATCGAATGGTTTGTTGAATGAAGTTGTAGTATTCGGCTGCCAGGTTGGCAATGAGGTCTTCGATGGCGATGCGCGTGTTGGTTTCGCCTTGTCGTTCCAACTCTTTCAAGCGTTGGTAGTTGGCTTGGATGTTGAATCCGTCGAAGATAGTCCAATTCAAACTGAGGCGTGCATCGAGTGTTTGATTGAATACACCATTCTCTTCAATGGTTTCGCCTGTAGCTCTTACTTTACTTTCTGTATTGTCAATATTTCCGCTGTAACCTGCCGAGAGGTCCAATGAAGGCAAGTAGCCGGCATTAGCCAATGTAGCATTGTTGTGTGCTACTTGTTCTGTGTTGCGCACTACTTGCAGCGAATAGTTATTGACAAGCCCCTTTTCCAAGCACGATTTCAGTGTGTAGGTGGCTACTTCTTGCGCATAGATTTCTGTTCCGCAAAGGAGTGTTATAATTAATAGTATAATGTTCCGTTTCATATTTAGTGGCTTCTATTAGTAGATATATAGGTATATATAGCCGGTACAATGTACATGGTGAGCAGTGTGGAAACCACCATACCACCTACTACAGCAACACCCATGGCAATGCGTTGGTTACATCCTTCACCTGTAGCTAAAGCTAATGGAAGTAATCCTAAGATGGTGGATGCGCTGGTCATAAGGATGGGGCGCAGACGTTGTTGTGCAGCCTCTTTGATGGCGGTAAGCTTGTCAATGCCGGCTTCTTGTTTTTGGTTGGCAAACTCTACAATCAAGATACCATTCTTGGCCACCAAGCCGATGAGCATGATGATACCGATTTGACTGAAGATGTTCATGGTGATACCACCGAAGTACATGAAAATCAAGGCTCCGGCAATGGCCAATGGCACTGTGAGCATGATGACGAGCGGATCTTTGAAACTTTCGAATTGTGCCGAAAGAATCAAGTAAATGAGTACAATGGCCAGTACGAAAGCAAACATCAAACTTGATGAACTTTCGCGATATTCTTTCGACTCGCCAGAAAGTGCGGTACGGAAAGTGTCGTCCAATGTCTCGGCTGCTATGCGGTCCATTTCGTCCAATCCTTGTCCGATGGTTTTTCCTTCAGCCAAACCAGCTGATATCGTTGCAGATACGAAACGATTGTAACGATACAATTGCGGTGGAGCAATACCATTTTCAAGCTCGATAAGGTTGTCTAATTGAATCATGTCGCCTTGCGAACTGCGAATGTAAATACCTTTCAAGTCGGAAGGCTTGTTACGTTGTTGGCGATTTATCTCTCCGAGGATTTCGTATTGCTTTCCGTTCATGTAGAAGTAACCCATGCGTTGTCCGCTCAATCCATATTGCAAGGTTTGTGCAATGCTTCGTGTGCTGATGCCCATGATGCTGGCCTTGTCGCGATTGATATTGATACGAGCCTCTGGTTTGCTGAATTTCAGGTTCACGTCGGCCATCTGGAAGATAGGGCTTTCGTCTACCTTGGCCATGAATGTGGGTAATACCTCTTGCAGTTTGTCTATGCTTGTAGCTTGCAATACATATTGTATAGGCATGCCTCCACGTCTTCCACCGAAAGATGATGATTGTTGCACAAACGAACGCGCTTTTGTCTTACGTTGTACGGCTGCCGATAGTTTTTCGGCCACTTCCATCTGTGAGTAGTCGCGATCGGCTATATCCTTCAGCGTAATTTGTACGCTACCACTACCGCTTGAAACACGTGCTGTAACCGCTTCTGCATCAGGCAAAATAGAATCTACCAATAAGTTGATGTCTTCTGTATAGTCGCGGATATATTCGTATGTAATACCTTCGGGACCTCGGGTGTTGATGTTGATTCTTGAACGGTCTTCCATTGGAGCCATTTCGGCAGGAATCGCATTCCATAAGATAGCAATGAGCACAACGGTTACTGCGATGATTGGCATGGCTATCCAGCGTTTGTTCAAGAATACTTGCAGCGAGCGGTTATAGATATTGTTCAATCCTGTGAAGAAAGGTTCGGTTACTTCGTAGAACTTGCTCTGTTTTTCGCGTTTCACCAATAGCTTCGTTGCCAACATCGGTGTAAAGGTCAATGCTGCTACTGATGATATAACAACGGCTCCCGATACTACGATACTAAATTCGCGGAATAATCGACCGGTGGTACCTTCCATAAACACGATGGGGAAAAATACCGCCACCAATGTGATAGTGGTAGATATTACGGCAAAGAAAATCTCTTTGGCTCCTTCAATACCGGCCTCTTTTGGCTCCATTCCGCGCTCTATACGCACATAGATGTTCTCGGTCATTACAATAGCATCATCTACTACCAACCCCACGGCAAGTACTACCGCCAACATGGATAATACGTTGATGGAGAATCCTGCTAAGTACATCACAAAGAACGAACCGATGAGCGATACCGGAATTACAATACAAGGCACTAACGTTACGCGCCAGTCGCGCAAGAACAAGAAGATGATGATGATTACCAATACAAAGGCTTCGTACACAGTGTTCTTTACTTCGTTGATAGAAGCACGGATAAAGCGAGTGTTGTCGAAACCATAGGTGTAAGTTACGTCATCGGGCAAGTCTTTCTGCATACGTTCCATACGGTCATATACAGCATCGGCAATATCAATATGATTGGCACCGGGTTGTGGAATTACTACCACACCGACCATGGGTACGCCGTTCATCTTCATATAGCTTTTGATGTCGGCAGGTCCTAATTCGGCTCTACCTACATCGCTGAAGCGTACAATGCGGTTTCCATCCTCTTTCAATACCAAGTTGTTGAATTGTTCGGCGGTTGTCATCAATCCCATGGTACGAATGGTAAGTT
>JAFYML010000184.1 GCA_017556595.1 Bacteroides sp. | reverse complement strand
GGCTGCCGGTGGCGACGGATGCGATGTACATTATCTGAGCGAAGAACAGGATGGAGGATACCGGATGCAGGACGAAGCCTATCGCTACTGTATGGAGCAGCAGGGAAATTATATGTTCTATTTTTCGGCTGCTGGAGCATCCAATAAAGGATTATACCGCTTCTCGCGCGAAAATCTGGAATTTGCGGTGGGCATGGACGACGACATGAGTCTGTTCTCGTCTATGATTTCCATGTCGATAGTGAAACATATGGATAAAGCTATCATCGATGTGATAGGTGATTTGCTGAAAAATAGGAATATACCGTATCATCAGGATTTTACCTATTCATCCGGATACGAGGAGTTAGTCTTTCAATCAGATGTTACGGCTGATTGGTTTCTCGACATCTCTGATATAAAGAATCGCATTGTAGAAATAGAGCAGCGCTATGAAGAATCTCATTAATAGTCTTTGTGTGCTCTTGTTGTGTATGGGCACACTTCTGTCATGCGAAAAATCGTCGATGACAGAAGACACTACCGATTTGAAAGAAGTGAGAATCGCTGTGGTTCTTCCAGAGAAAGACCGTGAATCTCTTTGGAACAATGCCCTGAAATGGGCAGCGGATAACATTCGCAAGGCAGACATCGGTGTAAAGGTGGTGTACGAGTGGGTGGACGAAGAATCGGCGGACCTCACTGAAATGGGTGTAGCGCTTTCGAATCGCGAGGACATTCAGAGCATCATCGGCTGTAACATTTCGGTTAATACGCAGCAGTTGGCCTTTGCTCTTGCCAGAAAGAAAGAGAATATAAAGCCGTTGTTCACTTTCTCTACCTCGCAGGAGTTGCCTCGCATCTTCGGGCATCGTGGGTTCCTTTGGGGACTATGTGAAACGGATATCTCGCAAAGTGAAATCCTGCTTTCCTGTCTGTCGAACGAGAATAATCATGTGAAGAAGGTGGCTTTGCTAGCTTCGGACGATATCTATGGACAGACTTTTGTGGATTGGTTTGCTTTCCAAGCGGTGGAACTCGATATGGAACCAGTCTGTATTGTGACTTACAAGAACTCTAGTGAACTAGAAACTTGCCTGAAGCGAATTGTGGATAGTGGGGCAGATGCTATGGTGTGCGTACCGGTTGCAGTGGAGGATGTGGTGCCAGTCCACAACTATATCCAAAATTGGAACTTTACCTCTATGACGGCAGGAAACATCTCATTGATGTTTGCGGACAAGGCATACAACAAGGCCATTCTGAATGGTGCCGAATCGGTGGACTTCATCTCAGGACTAGCGCCTTCGAGTAATCCAAGCTCCGGATTCAGCATCTCTTACGAAGCTCTTTATGGTCGTCTTCCGTATGCGGGCGAGGCAGAGGTGTATGATGCGGTGCTGATTACAACCCTTGCATCCATTTGGGCGGAAAAGAATAACGAACCGGATTTGAATAAGGCCATAGCTGCTTTGCTAAACGGAAAAAACAATTCGCAAGGAGGATGGACAGCGGGTATGATAGCCAATTATTATCAAGAAATAATGGTAGGCGGAACACCTGCATTGAGCGGTGCAACGGGTACGTTGGACTTTGATACGGAATACTATACCACTATCCGTTCTACATCGTATGCTCACTGGATTTCGTACAAGGAAAAAATGGTGATTATCGACTATTACAGCCGTAACAGTGGCGTTCATTCTTCTTCGCCTGTGGCTGCATGGGAATGGAAAAAGCAACACATGCAAGATGTGGACGGAAATGGCAATGAAATTAATTATCCTAAATTGAAGGACAACTATGCAGTGTTGGTGGCAGCATCCGAGGGGTGGAAGAACTATCGCCATCAAGCGGATGTGTTAGGGTTCTATCAGTACTTGAAGGAACAGGGGTATGATGACGACCACATCATCCTAATTATGGCTGACGACATAGCAACCAACGAACGGAACCCCTTACAAGGAGTGGTGCGTAGAGAGAAGGAAGGCAAGAACTTGTACGAAGATGTACAGATAGACTATAAGTTGGGTGACCTCACCTCTAACGACCTCAAGCAGATATTGACGGGTATGCCTTCCGAGGCCTATCCAGTGACATTGGGTAGCAGTACGAACGACAATGTACTATTCTTTTGGAGCGGACACGGCACGCAGCAAGGTTGGCAATGGAGAGATACAGAGTCTTTGGATGCGGACTTTGCCAAACAGATGTTTGCCGACATGCAGTTTCGCAAGATGTTTGCTATTATTGAGACGTGCTATTCCGGTGGAGTAGCGCAAGGTTGCATAGGTATTCCTGGCTTGCTGATGATGACGGCTGCCAATCCTTACGAACCATCAAAGGCCGATGCGTTCGACGATGAGCTACAGGTTTATCTTTCCAACACCTTTACATCGTCCATCTTGTCGCAATTTGAACGTAATCCGCAGTGTACTATCTACGACCTCTATCTTCACGCATTTGACAAGACAAGGGGTTCGCATGTGATGGTCTATAATGCAGAGCATTACGGAAATCTCTATTTGAATGAAATCAGCGAATATTATCCGAAATACTAATATTCATACCTATATCTGCATATTCAAAATTGCACGTATATATATAAATAAGGTGTAGCCCAGGGCTACACCTTATTTATATATATACCTTATATGTTATTATACCAAATGAGCTATCCATTCGTCGCGTTCACCTGGAAGAAGGTCGATAACGGGCACTTCTACCAAAGTGTAGCATCCAGGTTGTTGGCGCATAGTGGCGCGAGCGGCACATACAAGCACTTGTCCGGTGAGGGCTGGGTTGTTGATGCGCATATTAAATTCGAAGAGTTGGTTTTGTGTTTTACCACTAACGCCCTTGCGTGTTAGGTTTACGCCATGTCCCATGTCGAGCAAGGCATCTACGCTATCCACTTGCTTCACGTGAGTTTCGTCGTTCACGAAGTAGGCATCGGCTTTGATAGCGACAGCTACTTTGTCGAATTCATATCCTTCTTTCACTTCGATATACACCATGCGACGATGAATACCGGTACCGGTAGGTATAGTCATAGAGAGAGCGGCCTTTACACCTTCGATGGCCTTCACGGCAACGGTGTGTCCCATACTCATACCAGGGCCAAAATTGGTGTAGGTAATACCTTTTGGCGCAACTGCTTCGAGCATGGTGCGTACAATAGAGTCGCTACCTGGATCCCATCCGGCCGAGATGATAGCAACAGCGCCATTCTCCTTGGCCGATTGGTTTAGCGATTGGCGCAAAGCTGGGATAGCCGAGTGGATATCGAAGCTATCTACCGTGTTGATACCTTGAGCAAGAATTTCTTTGGCATACGCTTCTACGCTACGAGTAGGTGTGCAAAGCAAGGCTACATCTACTTGTCCCAATTCCTTAATATCTTTTACCACTTGGTAAGCTTTCAACTCTTCGGGGCAGTTTTCGGCACCGGCACGACGCACAATACCTGCTACTTCAAAGTCGGGTGCGGCCTCTAAAGCCTGCAACGCATATTGTCCTATGTTGCCATAACCAACGATGGCGGCTCTTACTTTTTTCATCTTTTCAGTCGTTATATTTGTCAGTTTTCTTTTTTATCGGTGCAAAAATAATCTTTTTATTTGAGAAATAACCAATGTTACTGCATTTTTGTTCAATATATTCGCGTTTCCGCGCAATACGTTCGGTGCGTTCACGGAGTTTGTTCGGTGCATCTACGCAGTTTGTTCGGCAGAAGTGCGCTATAATTCAAGTAAAAGGTTTATCTTTGTGCAAATTTGTAGCTTATACCGACAATGATAGAATATGTAAGAGGCGAACTTGCCGAACTAACACCGGCCTTGGCCGTAATTGATTGTAACGGAGTGGGATATGCCGCCAATATCTCGTTGAATACCTATGCCGCTATTCAAGGTAAGAAAGCGTGTAAACTCTATATCTATGAGGCCATTCGCGAAGATGCACATGTACTCTTTGGCTTTGCCGATAAGCAAGAACGCGAACTATTCTTGTTGCTGATTAGCGTTTCGGGCATTGGTGGAAATACGGCTCGTATGATTCTTTCGGCTCTTTCACCATCGGAATTGGTCAATGTGATAAGCAACGAAAATGCCAACTTGCTGAAGTCGGTAAAAGGTATTGGATTGAAAACCGCCCAACGCATTATTGTTGAGCTGAAGGACAAACTGAAAACTGGTGCGGTGGCGGCAAGTGCGGGTGTAAGTTCGTTGACATCTCCCGCCAATGCACAGATTCAAGACGAAGCCGTCTCGGCACTTACCATGCTCGGCTTCCCACAAGCCGCCTCGCAAAAGGTGGTGTTGGCTATCTTAAAAGAAGAGCCCGATGCACAAGTGGAAAATGTTATCAAG
>JAFYML010000183.1 GCA_017556595.1 Bacteroides sp. | reverse complement strand
TCCGATATAATCGGGGAAGATAGGTGGCAAGGTATTGCATACGATAGGTGTTTCTACTTTGCTACTACACGATGTAGCAAAAAGTAGCACGAGGAGATATGTCAGTTTAAGAATTATTTTCATGGTTGTTGTGTGTTAGTGATATAATACCAATAGGTTTTTCCATAGCGCTCTTTCAATAGGTTTTGAACATTGCTTGTAGATGTTCGATATAGTTTGACGAAATCGCTCATGGCTTGCTTTACATTGGGCGAAACATTCCAAGGCATACTATCAAAATTGGCGTGATTTTGCGCCCATGCAAATGTCAATGCCTCTTGGAGGGAGCGTGGTATTTGTTTGTAATTGGTATGCTGAATTAAAGGAAGTGTATTGGCCACTTGTTGTAAATCGCCCGTCAATAGTAGGTGAGCCATCAAGTAGTCGAAAGCTAATTGATTTTTCTGATTTTGTTGAAACAAGGTGCTTAACATATCCGCCATATCATTTCCGCTATACAAGTAGTCGTCTTTTTGAGCAATGAGACGCAAGCGTCCATAAATAGGGTGGTTGTTGATGCGTGTTTCGTCATAAAGGAATCCCATCAGATGTTCGGCCCATCGCTTGTAGTAGATGGTTTTTTGTAGTGTGCGAAGGTATTTTGCGGCCACTTCATACTGTCCGTTCACCAAGTTTGTTTCGGCCAAGCGCCGAACGCATCGGGCATTTTGTAAGTTGTTGGGTGTTGAAGCCATCACTTCGAATGTGATTTGTTGTGCGGCATTTACCATACCCAATTGGTAGTGCACTTCGCTTGAACAAAGCGAGGAGACAACATTGCGGCTGAAAGGATAAATCAATCCGCCCGGCCCATTTTGATAAAATTCGAACATGCGGTCGCTCATTTGTCCAGTCATGCCTAAAGCTAAGTTTAAGCATGTAACACTTTGCGGTGTACGCGGCATCTTCTTCTCTGCTCGCTCAATAATCTCTTCCCATTGGCATCGGAAAGCTAATCGGTCGTAGAGTATTGCTTCTTCTTTTCCGAAGTCGCATCCACTTTTTATAAACCATCCTCCGCCTATTGCTATCAATGCTATTTGTAGGGAAATAATGCCTTTCGTTTGCTTCTTTGTTTCCAAAAGTAGCGGCATTAGTATAGGGGTAAGGGATGTCGTAACGATTGATATATGCCAAGCCAAGGGTAAAGCACGGGGGAAGCGATAGTATTCTAAGCCGGTCATCAATCTGCCTATTGAATAGTGTACAACGATGCTGCTTAATAGTGGCCAAGCAAATGCTAATAGGATATAGGTCAGTGCTATGGCAATGCCTTGAAATAAGAATCGATTACGAAGTGTGATTCGTAGCTCGTACACCACCATCCAAAGCGTCAATACAAAGTGTACCGATCCGGCTATCCAATAAAGTAGGGGTAACACAATGGCTACATACACAATGCGTTGGCGAGGTACTTTAAGTTGTAAGTATACAATCATGGCATATAGCGTACAAATCAAAGCAATGAGATAGGATAGCATCGCATTTTCGTTGCACATGTAACACCATACCGTAATAATAGGTAGAAACGATAGTGGATAGTACATTTCCTTGGCACCTAGTTGTTTAACAACTCGCCAAGTTAGTCGTTGCATCCAAACAAATAGTATGGCCAAGATTATTGCGCCTACCCACGAATGGTAGTAGAATTGGATTAAAAAGTCAGAGATGTAGTTTACGACTCCTCCGGGCTCGTCTATGCGGTCAAGTAAATAGTCGGTGTCGAACAAAAACAATTGAAATTGTTCGTGGTAAGCCAAATGAGCGGGATATACAAATTGCCAAAATAGAAATACTATCGCGGCAAATATCAGCGAGATGGCTACCTTCCAATTAAAGGGTTGGTTATGACGTGTGCGATTCATGTTAGTCGGTCAACGGTTACTATATTTTTGCAAAAATAATACTTTTCCTTCAAAGAAAATAATTTTTCCATTAACACTAAATATTTTTTTCATTAAGGGAAAATTAAATAACCTCTTTTTATTCAATTTGAGTTATAAGCAAGTTTCGTCATTTCGCAAGAATTTTCTACCTTTGCAAAAAAAGAAAAGCAGATATTTAGCAAGATAATATATGATTAAGATATTCCCAACCAACGAAGTAAAATATTTGGATGCTTATACCATTGAGAACGAGCCGATAGCTTCTATCGATTTGATGGAAAGAGCATCCGAAGCATTGACTCAAGCTATCATCAGCCGATGGACAACCGAAACTCCTTTTGTTGTATTTGCCGGCCCTGGTAATAATGGCGGCGATGCATTGGCCGTAGCACGATTGTTAGCAGAAAAGGGATATCAAGTAAAGGTGTATTTGTTTAATACGAAAGGGCATTTGTCGGACGATTGTGCTGAAAATAAGCAACGCTTAATGCAAGTTGATGGCGTCGATTTTCATGAAATAACTTCGCAATTTGCGCCACCTGTGCTAACATCCAAGCAGGTTGTACTTGATGGATTGTTTGGTAGTGGATTGAACAAACCATTAGAAGGCGGATTTGCATCGGTGGTGAGGTATATCAATGCTTCGTCTGCAACGATAGTAGCTATCGATGTCCCTTCGGGATTGATGGGAGAAGAGAATGTCTATACACCTCAAACGGCTATCATCAAGGCCAATTTAACACTAACCTTGCAACAACCAAAATTGGCTTTCCTCTTTGCCGAAAATCATCCTTATGTAGGCGAGTGGGAAGTGCTAGATATCGGATTAAGCAAACAAGCTATTGAGGAAACACCAACCTCGTGGAGGATGATAACCGCAGACGATGTGAAACAAATGTTGAAGCCTCGTGGAAAACATAGTCATAAAGGTACATTCGGAAGGGGATTACTCATTGCTGGTTCGCATGGCATGGCTGGTGCCTCTATCTTAGCGGCAAAAGGTGCTTTGCGTTCGGGTATCGGATTGCTCACCATTCACCTCCCTTTCCTGAACAATGCGATTGTGCAAACGGCCGTACCCGAAGCAATGACGGAAATCGATGTTCACGATACGTGCTTCTCTGCGGCAATGGATACGGATGATTATCAAGCTATTGCTATAGGCCCTGGCTTGGGACAAGCGCGTATTACGGAAATGGCCTTGCTCAATCAACTAAATACTACA
Organism: Bacteroides sp.; assembly: GCA_017556595.1. Classification (GTDB taxonomy): domain Bacteria; phylum Bacteroidota; class Bacteroidia; order Bacteroidales; family Bacteroidaceae; genus Bacteroides. Next base: position 473 of record JAFYML010000183.1, on the reverse strand, counting down.
ACCGTACCTATGGTAATTGATGCCGATGCGCTAAACTTGCTGAGTGCCAATAAGAATTATTTGAACAGATTACCTAAAGGAAGTATACTTACCCCTCATCCGAAAGAATTAGAACGATTAGTAGGTAGATGTAAAACTTCTTATGAACGTTTGCAACGTGCATGTGAACTATCGGCTAAAGCCAATGTACACATCGTGTTGAAAGGGGCGTATACGGCAATCATACAACCTTCGGGCGAAGTTTGCTTTAATACTACAGGCAATCCAGGTATGGCTACAGGAGGTAGTGGCGATGTGCTGACGGGTATCCTACTTGCTTTATTAGCACAAGGATATGATACCGATAGTGCCGCCAAAATAGGCGTCTATTTGCATGGCTTAGCTGGTGATGAGGCCGCTAATCAAATGGGACAAATAGCGATGACGGCATCGGATATAGTTTCCTATTTGCCGCAAGCATGGAAGACTATTTT
>JAFYML010000182.1 GCA_017556595.1 Bacteroides sp. | reverse complement strand
AGGGATGCAAATCAGCGATTTCCAAATTCGCTTTCCAAATACTTCGTTGCTGATGGATACTATTCGTATGGAATACGATAGTTTGTCGGCTTTCAATCGTTTTACTGAGCAAGTGAGATTTGCTTTCCATCTATTGCCGTCGGAAGTAACGCTGAGCGATGTATCGCCACTTATACCGCTATTCCAACCATTTACCGATGCGATGAATTTGGAAATTCAAGCGCATGGCACGTTGAACGAATTGCGTTGTCCGCTATTCAACCTCTCTTCTACCGACCATTTTCGCTTGAAAGGAGACGTTAATCTTTATCATCTGACTGATGCTGAACAAAGTAGCATATCGGGAAACTTATCCGAGTTGCACGCCGATTCTGCTGGTATAGCCTTTTTGTTGCAAAACTTAAGCAATGAGTATAAAGGTGTGCCGCCAGTATTGAAAAACTTAGGCACAATGGATTTTGTGGGTAGTGTAGCCGGAAAGCTATCGGACATGCAAATCATTGGAGAAACACGTACACAATTGGGTGCGTTGCATGGGCGAATGCAAGTGAATTCGAATAAAGAACAAGGACAACTTGCTTTACTTGCCAATCTTGCTACAACAAGCTTCTCGCTTGGCGGTTTGTTGGACGATGATAAGTTTGGTAACATCAGCTTGCATTTCGATGTAAATAGTCGTTTCTACAACGAACGCGCACCGCATGTGCAACTTAAGTGTGTGGTAGATTCGCTACAATACAACGATTATCACTACGAAAACATTACGCTCGATGGACAATACAATGCTGCTGGTTTCCAAGGAGAAGCAATGCTCGATGACCCCAATGGACGATTGAAGGTGAATGGACAATTCAATGCATATAGTTCGCCGGCAGTATATGATTTCCATGCGCAAATAGAAGATTTTCATCCTCATGCACTTCGCTTGACCGAACAATATGAAGGTGGAGAGTTCAATTTTAAGGTGAATGCCAATTTCCAAGGAAATACACTCGACAACTTGCAAGGTATGGTTAGCGTGGATAGTCTTCAATACACCGATGCCGATACCGATTATCAATTCAGTCAATTCCTTATCCATGCACACGAAGCGAGCAATAAGCATAGGAAAATAGATGTTTTGTCCGATTTCATCGACGGACAAATCGTGGGAAATTACAATTATAGCACACTGCATGCTACAATAAATAATATACTTCATAGCTATCTTCCCTCGTTGGTATCTCCTATTCGACGTTCAAATGCGATAAAGACAGACAATGAGTTGGAATTCCGATTCAATATTCATAATACAGATATTCTTACTGAGGTTTTCCAATTACCTATAACCGTTTATGCAAACTCTGATTTGCGCGGAAAAATAGACGAATCGAACGGAGAAATTAATCTTTCTGCCTATTTCCCACGTATGCAATATAAAGAGCGCTTCATTGAGTCGGGGACGCTTAATTTGCACAATCGTTCATCGAAACTCAATGCTCAATTGCGTTTCAATGAGTTGAAGAGTAACGATGCGTTGAGTTATGTTGTAAACTTGCATGCGCATAACGATACCCTCCAAACTAATGCATATTGGGGAAATACGGGTAGTGTTACCAATAGCGGACAGATTACGGCTCATGCTCATTTCTCGCGTCCTGAACAACGTTCGCCATTGCGTACAAACATAAACATAGCCCCATCGCATCTTATTATTAGCGATACGCTTTGGCAAATAAATCCTTGCGAAATCTTGTCCGATTCGGGACGTATCTATGTAAACGATTTCTATGTAGGAAACGAAAATAGCCATTTGCGTGTAAATGGTATCCTCTCCGATCAGCCAACAGATACGATTCGTGCCGATTTGCAAGATATCAACATTGCCTACGTGTTTGATATAGCCGATTTAGGTATTGACTTTAGCGGACATGCTACTGGTCCTGCTTTTGGTTGTGGTGTGTTGAAGAATCCGGTTATGTTTACCGACCTCTTTATTCGTGATTTAGGATTGAATAATGGCCTTCTAGGCGATACAAAGATACGTGGTGAGTGGCACAACGATGTGGAGGGTATCTACCTTGATGCGGATGTGCAAGAACCTGATATAGCTCAAACCTATGTTAAGGGATATATCTATCCGTTGAAACCTAAAAGTGGTCTTGATTTGCATATTGCGGCAGATAGCACAAACTTACGGTTTGTTCATGGATTTTTGGGTAGTCTTACTAGCGATTTCCATGGACGAGCAACAGGAAATGCACGTTTGTTTGGTACTTTTAAGACGTTGAATCTTGAAGGTAAACTCTTTTGCGATGCAGTGATGAAGGTGGACGAACTGAACACAAGCTATCAAGTTAAAGACTCTGTTTATGCCGATACAACGGGTATTGCCTTTAGCAATGCTCGCATCTATGATATGGAGGGAAATCGTGGTGTGATGAACGGATATTTGCATTATAAGCACTTTAGGGATATTGAGTATCTGCTGAATTTCGATGTGCAAAACATGCTAATGATGAACACACCGGCCACTCCCGATGCAATCTTCTATGGCACTGTGTATGGAAGTGGAAACGTGCAACTTAATGGTACACCACAAACGGGATTGAACATTGATATAGCCGCTACAACCGGTAGAAACACCAATTTTACTTATATGTACGAGGGAGTTTATTCGGCCGCAAGTGATCAGTTTATTACGTTTGTCGACCGCACACCTCGTCGCGAAGAGCAAACAGAAGCATCACTCACCTTCCGACAAATGGCGCAACAATATGAACAGCAAGCAGCAGAAGAAGACGAAGGAGATAGCGACTTGCGCATAAATCTTCAAGCGGAGGTTACTCCCGATGCTACGATTCGAGTGGTAATGGATCCGGCTACGGGAGATGGTATTCGTACTCGAGGTAATGGTAACGTGCGAGCCGATTTCTACAACAAGGGCGATGTGCGTATGTTTGGTAACTATAACGTTACACAAGGTGCATATCAATTTAGTATTCAAGAAATTATCCGTAAAGAGTTTAATCTGAAAGAAGGTAGTTCAATTAGCTTTAGTGGCGACCCAGGACAAGCTATACTCGATTTGCATGCCGGTTATATTGTAAACTCCGTTTCGTTGAACGATCTTATTCCTAATGCAAATAATTATGTTGATCAAACCAACATAAAAGTGGAATGTATAATGAATCTTACCGGTCAGCTTAGTGCGCCCGAAGTAAAACTTAGTCTTGACTTCCCACAAGAACGCGACGAAGTGCAAGCGCTTGTGCGCAACTATATTCCTACCGATGAGCAGATGAATATGCAAATCCTCTACTTGCTTGGTATCGGTAAATTCTATACCGCTACGAATATGGAAACAACCAGCAACTCGAACATGATGTCGAGCATCCTCTCTTCTACTCTATCTGGTCAGCTTACCAATGCGCTTTCGCAAATCATCAATAGCAATGAGTGGAATCTTGGTACAACCTTCACTACCGGTGAACGTGGATGGACGGATGTTGAGTTCGAAACAATGCTTTCCGGGCAGTTATTGAACAACCGCTTGCGCATCAACGGAAACTTTGGTTATCGCGATAATCCGCTTGCTAATAGTAACTTTGTGGGCGACTTCGAAGCCGAGTGGCTTGTCATTCCTTCGGGCGATATCCGTTTGCGTGCCAACAACGAAACAAACGACCGCTACTACACCAAAACCAATCTGAATACCCAAGGCATTGGCATCATCTTCAGCAAAGACTTCGAAACCTGGAATGAATTTGCTTTCTGGAACAGATGGCGCATGAAGTGGTTGAACCGCCGCATGGAGTTGAAACAACGCCAAGAACAAACCGAAACAAACCAAGCGCAAGCGAAAAAGAAGCGCGAAGGCGAGTAATGTAAATGTATAAATGATGCGTATTGACGCAAAACGAAGAGGGATGCAAGCGCATCCCCCTTTATCAACTCTCTCTAACCAGTGTTTTAACCCCTATTTATAACTACTCTCTTATTTAAATTTCCAAAGCGTTTTCCGTGGTTTATTTTGTGTTTGGGTT
>JAFYML010000181.1 GCA_017556595.1 Bacteroides sp. | reverse complement strand
CTTCGATTGATACCAAGTTGAAGTCGCCATTGATAGTATGCTTCAAAGCCGAAGCAGCTACGGCAAATTCAAGTGCATCGCCTTGGTTCTCTTTTGTAAGCAAACCATGAATGATACCACCCGAGAATGAATCGCCACCACCTACGCGGTCGATAATTGGATCAATATCGTAACGCTTCGATTCGTAAAACTCTTCGCCATTATAAATCATAGCTTTCCAACCATTATGAGTAGCAGAGAACGATTCGCGCAAAGTAGAGATAACATATTTAAAGCCAAACTCCTTGGCCATAGCTTTGAAAATGCCCTTGTAACCCTCAGCATTGGTTTCGCCACCCTCTACATCGGCATCGGGTTTAAAGCCAAGACAAAGTTCAGCATCCTCTTCATTACCAATACATACATCAACGTATTGCATCAACGGACGCATAATAGATTGCGCCTTCTCTTTTGTCCACAATTTCTTACGGAAATTCAAATCGACCGAAACGGTTACACCATGACGCTTAGCGGCTTCGCAAGCCAAACGAGTAAGCTCAGCTGCCTTGTCCGAAATAGCAGGTGTAATGCCCGACCAGTGAAACCAATCAGCACCTTCCATGATTGCATCGAAATCGAAATCAGCCGCATCGGCTTCGGCAATAGCCGAATGTGCACGGTCGTAAATTACCTTACTTGGACGCATCGAAGCACCAGTTTCCAAATAGTAGATACCTACTCTATCGCCACCACGCGCAATGTATTCGGTGTTTACACCATACTTACGAAGTGCATTTACGGCCGACTGACCAATCTCATGCTTAGGTAGTTTGGTAACAAAATACGCATCGTGACCATAGTTTGCACAACTAACGGCAACATTTGCTTCACCACCACCATAAACAACATCGAACGAATCGGATTGAACGAAACGAGTGTTTCCCGGTGTTGAAAGTCTCAACATAATTTCGCCAAGTGTAACAACTTTCTTTCCCATAATTGTTTAGAATTGTAACTATATTTATCCTGTTTATTTACCTAATAGCACACAAAATCAGCTAAATGCTTATTTATCAACAAAATAGCTATTTTCGTGTACGCAAACGAAACTTCCGTGTGCGGGCACAAAGGTAATACTTTTTTTGAAATACAGAAAATTAATGTATTTTTGTATCGAAAATATTGTGTGCGTACACAAAACAACGTTGTATTATGGCCGAAAGAATCCGAATTAAAGACATTGCCAAGCGTGCAAACGTGTCGGTAGGCACCGTGGACAGAGTGATTCACGGGCGAAGTGGTGTGTCGAAGAAAAGCCGTGAGCGTGTAGAGGTAATCTTGAAAGAGATGAACTATCAACCCAACATGTATGCCAGCGCATTAGCATCGAACAAAAGCTACATGTTTGCCTGTCTATTGCCCAAGCACGAAGAGGGAGAGTATTGGACAGAGGTGCAAAGAGGCATCTACGAAGCCATGTCTGCTTTCAGCGACTTCAACATAAACATTGAGATTGCCCATTACGACCCGTTCAACTATGCATCGTTTGTCCAAGAGAGCCAATCGCTCGTCAACAAGGAATTGGATGGTGTATTGCTTGCTCCTACCCTGCCATCGTACACCAAGCCATTTACCGACGCACTAAATCAGAAAGGCACACCTTATATATATATAGATTCGAACATAGCCGAAGAGCCGGCATTGGCTTTTTACGGACAAAACTCGGTGCAAAGCGGCTATTTTGCGGCAAGCATCTTGATGATGTTGGGACACGCGCCCCACGAAATCGTTATTTTCCGTAAGAAGTACGAAGGTGTTATTGGCTCAAACCAACAAGAGAGGCGCGAGGTTGGTTTCAAACGATACATGCAAGCACACTATCCGCAATGCACAATCTTAGAGTTGGACTTGCAAGTGAAGAACGAAACCGACGATATGCTGATGCTGAACAAATTCTTTCAAGAGCATCCCAACGTAAAGAATGGCATTACCTTTAACTCGAAAGCCTATATCGTGGGCGAGTTTTTACAAAAGGAGAAGTTGGACGATTTCAACCTAATCGGCTACGACTTGCTACAACGAAATGTAGCTTGCCTAAAGGAAGGCGGTATTAAGTTCTTAATCGCTCAACACCCTCGCTTGCAAGGATATAACGCCATACAATCGTTGTGCGAGCACTTAATACTAAAGAAAGCTGTAAATCCGATAAACTACATGCCAATCGACCTATTAACGAAAGAGAATATCTCGTACTACAACATCAGATAATAGTACTGTATGAAAACCAAATACTTAAAAATCAACTCATCCGATAATGTTGCCGTAGCCATCGAAAACTTAACAGCTGGCGACAATATCATCATCGACAATCAGCCAATTGTGCTAAACGATGACATACCAGCCGGACATAAGTTTGCGTTGAAGGATTTCGCCGAAAACGAAGCAGTTATCAAATACGGCTACCCCATCGGACATGCAACAATGGCCAAGAAGAGAGGCGATTGGATGAACGAAAACAATATCCAAACCAACCTATCGGGCCTATTGGATTATACCTACCAACCCGTCGATGCATCCTTGGATATAGCCAAACAAGATTTGTGCTT
>JAFYML010000014.1 GCA_017556595.1 Bacteroides sp. | reverse complement strand
CCAACTGAGCTATGGCACCATATTTGCGGATGCAAAGATAGATAGTTTTTTATTATCTACAAGTAAGAATATGAGTTTTTTTCCGTAAGTTTGCCGACAAAGAATTTGTTATGAGCATAGAATTAGGTAAACTAAACACACTCAGTGTTGTAAAGGAAGTAGAGTTTGGTATGTACTTGGATGGTGGTGAAGAAGGCGAAATCTTACTACCCACAAGATATGTGCCCGAAGGATGTAAAGTGGGCGACAAGCTACAAGTATTCTTATACCTAGACCAAGACGAACGTCTGATAGCCTCCACACTTACGCCCTTGGTGCAAGTAGGCCAATTTGCTTACCTCGAAGTGGCATGGGTAAACCAATATGGTGCCTTCTTAAAGTGGGGATTGATGAAAGACCTCTTCTGCCCCTTCCGCGAACAAAAAGCAAAGATGGAAGTGGGCAAGCGATACATGGTGCATGCACACCTCGACGAAGAAAGCTATCGCATCGTGGCATCGGCAAAGGTAGAACGCTACTTCACCAAAGAACCACCTACATACACCCCTTGGCAGGAGGTAGAGGCGCTAATATGGCAAAAGAGCGACTTGGGATATAAAGCCATCATAGACCATGCACACACTGGTTTGCTATACGAAAGCGAAGTCTTCCAACACTTGCACATCGGACAACGCGTGAAGGCCTACATCAAACAAGTGCGCCCCGACGGAAAGATTGACCTCTGCTTGCAAAAACAAGGTATGGAAAAGGTTACCGACTTCTCCGAAATACTCCTAAATCGTATTAAGACACAAGGTGGTTTCATCCCCTTGCACGACAAGTCGCCCGCCGAAGAAATCTACGCCCTGTTCGGTGTGAGCAAGAAAACCTTCAAGAAAGCCGTTGGCGATTTGTACAAACAACGACTGATTACGCTACACGACGACGGGTTGCGTTTAGTGTAATCCCTATCAACTTTAGGGATTTCCCTATTACAAATAGGAGAAAACCCTACGCCAAGAAAAAGTTTTCCACTACTTTTGCATCAACGAAAGAGATAAAAACGAATGTTGAACACAAAAAAGAATCAGTTATGAAAAGATTATTTTTATTGACAATCGCTTTGATGACGGCCATCTTTACTTGCGATGCCGCCATGACCAAAAGTAGAGTTCGTAAGGAAGCTCGTTTCTTGACAGATAAAATGGCTTATGAATTGAACCTAAGCAATGCTCAATACAACGACGTATATGAGATAAACTACGACTTCATCCACGAAGTGAACTACATTATGGACGATGTACTCGATGGCTTTGCATGGGCATTGGACGATTACTACTACTTGCTCGACATGCGCAACGACGATTTGCGCTGGGTGCTCAGTTCAAGTCAATACCGCAGAATGTTGGATATCGACTACTTCTATCGCCCCATCTACATGACAGGCCATGATTGGACATTCCGTGTACATATACACTACACCAACTTCAATCATTTCTATTTCCCCAAGCCTCATCACTATAAGAGCTACGTAGGTGGACATGCACGTCACCACTGGAATGATATCAGCTACTACAAAGATCGTCATCACGGCATAGCACATCATCCAGCACCGGCACCTATCCGCCACAACGAAGTGACCTATCGTGATAGCCGTAAGAGCGATTTTGGTTCAGTAAACGTTCGCCCAAACACCGAAAAGCGCAACACTACTACAACAACATCGCGCCGCAAGAGCAGCAACGACGATACCTATAGCGTACCTGCCAAGAAGGAAACTCGTCCGGCCGCCACTCGTCGCGCCACTAGCACAAGCACTACAAACAAGGAAGTAGATAAGAACACACGTACACCAAATCGCGACAAGCGCACTGAAACAACTACAACCAAGAAAGAAAACAATAGCAACCGAGCAAGCGGAAGCAACGTACGAAGCTCATCGAACCGCAACAACTCGAGCAGCAGTACAACTACCCGTAGCAATTCAAGCAATAGCCGAAACGATTCTGGTAGTAGCCGAAGCAACTCTGGTAGCAGCCGTAGTCGCAGATAACAGAAACAATAGATAAATGGATGGGGCGAGAGCAGCAATGTTCTCGCCCCGTTTTGTATAGTATTGACTTTATTTATCAAAAGATGCCAAAAATTATTTTCAAATGCTACTTTTTCCCACAAACATTTTGCCGAATGGATTTTCTTTGTCACCTTTGTATCAACGAAATAAATTAAAACAAACTATAATATGAATGCAAACATGGAGAAACCCTATGCAGTAGGTATTGATATAGGTGGAACAAACACCGTTTTTGGTATCGTAGATGCAAATGGTTCAATCTTGGCAAGCGGTTCAATCAAAACCGGTGCCTACGAAAAAGCAGAGACTTATGTAGATGAAGTGTGCAAGCACCTATTGCCACTTATCGAAGCCAACGGAGGCGTAGAAAAGATAAAAGGTATTG
>JAFYML010000180.1 GCA_017556595.1 Bacteroides sp. | reverse complement strand
CTCTTTGCGTACAATAGGCATCACATCGGGATTGACCATCACGCCAATGCGATAGGTTGAATCGGACATAACGGTAAGTGTGTCGGTTTGATTGCGACGGATGTATGTCAATTGAATTTCGTGTGGGCCATTTGATTCACGACGTTTGTACATTTCGGCGAGGAATTCGTTGTAATCGATAGCTTTGCCATCGAGATGAGTGATTTGGTCGCCTGCTTGCAAGCCGGCATGGAAGGCAGGGGTATTGGTCACTACGCTTTCAATAACGTATGGCAAGCGGAAAGAGGCAAAGCGAATGCTATCGGCCATGAGGCGTTGCATCATGTCTTCGGGAATATATACCGATGCTTCTGCACCATTACGCATTACGGTTACTTGGCGAGCATCTACCACGGCGGTAAGCAAATCGGTGTTCAAACGTTCGAAGGGTACACCATCGGCAGAAATCAATACGTCGCCATCTCGGAAACCAACCGATTTTGCCGTTTCGTTGAACGACATACCAAGAGGTGCTTGCTGAATAGGGATGTATTCATCGCCCCAAGTGAAGAGTATCATTGAGTAGATGAACAACGCAAATAGGAAATTGAACAACACACCACCAATCATGATGAATAGGCGTTGCCATGCCGGTTTAGCGCGAAATTCCCATGGTTGTACGGGATGATCTAATTCTTCGGCACTTTGTGTTTCGTCCACCATACCATCTATTTGTACGTAGCCGCCTAAGGGTAGCCAACCGATGGCATATTCGGTTTCGCTTTTCTTGGGTTTAAACTTGAAAAGTGTAAACCAAGGGTCGAAGAAAAGGCAGAATTTATTTACTCTTGTTTTGAATAGACGGGCAAATAGGAAGTGGCCTCCCTCGTGAATTAACACAAGCAACGAGAGGCTCATGATGAGTTGTAATGCTTTAATTAAAAATGTCTCCATTATTTAATTTTTAATTTTTAATTTTTAATTATGAATTATATTAGCTCGTTGGCCATGATGCGCGTTAGCTTATCGGTGGCTACGTAGTCTTCGTAAGTTGGTTTCTCTATGAAGCTGACTTGTTGCATACACTTTTCTATTACGTCGCTCATGCCGAGGAAAGAGATGCGGTCGTTTAAGAAGGCTGATACAACTACTTCGTTGGCGGCATTGATGATGCACGGCATGTTTCCGCCCTTATCCAATGCTTCGTAGGCTAATGCCAAATTGCGGAAGCGCTTAGTGTCGGGTTGCTCGAAAGTGAGTTGCGTGCAAGTAGTGAAATCAAGACGCGGGAAGGATGCATGCAAGCGATCGGGGTAAGAGAATGCATATTGTATAGGCAAGCGCATATCGGGCAAGCCGAGTTGTGCTTTGATTGAGCTATCTTCGAATTGCACCATCGAGTGTATGATGCTTTGCGGATGCACTACCACTTCTATTTGGTCGGGACGTACGCCAAACAACCATTTGGCTTCGATTACTTCGAAACCTTTGTTCATCATACTGGCCGAGTCGATAGTGATTTTAGCGCCCATGTCCCAATTGGGATGCTTCAAAGCTTGTGCCTTGGTTACGGTGGCCAGTTGTTCGAGTGTGTATGTACGGAAGGGGCCTCCCGATGCTGTTAATATCACCTTGTCGATAGGATTACCGATTTCTCCTGCCAAACATTGGAAAACGGCCGAATGTTCGGAATCGACGGGTAGGATAGGAGTGCCAAATTGTTGAGCCAACTCATTGATTAGCTCACCGGCTACAACAAGTGTCTCTTTGTTGGCCAAAGCGATGGCTTTCTTGGCACGGATGGCATTCATTGTCGGTTTTAATCCGGCATAGCCTACCATAGCCGTTAGTACCATATCTATGTTTTCGTCGGTAACGATTTGGCACAAAGCTTCTTCGCCGGCATATACCTTGATGGGGAGGTCGGCAAGCGCTTCTTTCAGTTGGTTATATTTGGCTTCGTTGGCTATAACAACGGCTTCGGGTTTGAATTTGCGTGCTTGCTCAATGAGTTCTTCCACGCGATTGTTTGCCGTTAGCACATAGGCTTCGTAGAGGTAGGAATGCTCTTCGATTACTTGTAGGGCTTGTGTGCCTATCGAGCCTGTTGAACCAAGTATAGCTATTTGTTTCTTCATATTTTCGTTTAAAAGACAATTAGTGTTTCAGGGTTGATTGCTTTTCCTTTACGCCAAAGTTCGAAGTGCAAGTGTGGATTGTTGTGTGCCAATGTACCACTTTTGCCCGCTAATGCAATGGCTTCGCCTGCTTTTACGCTTTCGCCTTGCTGTTTAAGTAGCAAGCTACAATGCTTATATACAGAAATAAGGTCTTGATTATGTTGTATCATGATAACATATCCCGTGTCGGCGGTATAGGTACTCATGATTATCGTACCATCGAGTATAGCCACTACGCTTTCTCCATCTTGTGCGGCTATGTCTATGCCATAATGTTGTTTTTCGGCATCGAAGGCATTGCTGATGATGCCTTGTGTGGGGCGATGGAAGAGTACGCCCGACATCTCCGAACGTTGACCTATCGAGCTAAGGTTATATTTCTCTCGCTCTTCGTATTCTCTTCTGAAGGCCATTTCGCGTTCACTACGATCGATGAGCGAATCTTTTCGGATAATGGTAAGCGAGTCGATAGATTGAATTGTATCGGCCTTGATGTTTCCGGCAAAGATGTCTTGGATGTTCATGATGTAGAGGTTTTGCCGATTGGCTACCTCGATAAGCGAATCTACCTTGAGTGCATTGTTCACCACTTGCGATCTGATTTCGCTATTCATATACCCCGGTAGATAGTTGCGCAAAGGTGTATAGGCAATCATGATGGATGCCAATCCAAATATAGCTATGAGCAAGATTACTATGAGCAAGATGCCTTTCAACTTAGTAAAATACACACTACCAACCTCTTCCAACGAGTTTTCGTCGGTCAACGTTAGTTTGTACTTGAACTTAATGTCTTTCCAAAATGCATTATGTTGTTTCTTCTTTGCCATCTCTATTGCTTGTTTTTATTCAAGTAATCCTTCGGGAAGTTGCATAAGGATGCGTCTTTCTTCGGGCATTATGTCGATGATAAACTCTTCGCAAGCGGGTATTAGCAATTCGTCGTCTTGGTAATCCACAACGAAGAGGGTATTTAGTGTAGCATCGTCAATGTCGGTAATCTGTCCTAATGTGCCGTGTGTAGTATCTTCTACGGTAAATCCTACGAAGAAATTCCAACTATATTGTCCGTCGCTTGCCGTTTGTGCGGCATTGATGGGGAAATATACTTCGGTGTTGGTAAACATACGTGCTTTTTCGGCATTGTCAATACCTTCAAGTTTAATCAGTGCGCCATTTTCCGAGCGGAAGCGATACTCTTCGATGAAGAAAGGCACAAGTATGCCATCCATCATGCAGATAATGTATTCGGCTTCGGTGCGGTCGAATATATCATCGCTGAAGGTAAATTGCAACTCGCCGTGTATGCCATGCGGCTTGTTCAGCACTCCGATTTTATATACTTCATCTTTTCGAATCAAAGCGTTTACGATTGTTTTTGTTCAACATTTTGGCTTTGCCATTATTTTTGTTACCTCCCGATGCCTTGCGTACGTTCTCACCCATACGTTTTTGCATCAGTTGTAGTATTTCGGGGGTAAGCGTTAACTTTCCATCCGAAAGTTGGTATAAGTCGTCAATGATTTTCTGATCTTCCACCACATCTTTATTCCAAGTGGTGTAACTTTTTCGCATGTGGTTGGCAATCAGTGCAATCATATTGTCTTTTTCTACACCTTCTTCAAACTCGCAAGCAGCCTTTATTAACATTTCCAAGGTGCGTCCGTAGTGTAGATATTTTATTTTGCTATTGGGATAGTGTACTATTTCGGGGCGGCTTTCCAAGTGATCTTGCGGCACTATTTCGTAGGGATAGTCGATGTCGAGTTTGAAGTCGGACATAATGGCCAAGTGATCCCAAAGCTTATGCTTGAAGTCGGTCACATCGCGCAATTGTGGATTCATGTTTCCCATAATGCTGATGATGGTGTTGGCGCATCGTTGACGTTCGGCCTTGTCTTCGATGGTCACGGCATAATCCACCATGTTTTGAATGCTGCGTCCATATTCGGGCAACTTCATCTTTTTTCGTTGAGTATTATATTGCATCCTCTTTTATGTTTTTTTATTTTCCCTTCTTGGAAAATTTATTTTCCGTTTATAGTAATTTTTTCGGTGTGCCGGCAATGAACTCTTTTAGGTAGAAAGGTTCGAAGTAGGCCACGTCTTTATAATCGTTGTCGGCAATGGCTTTTTCGGCCAATGGGAACATCATGCTTGCAAGTGGCGTGATGTTGTCGATGAAGTGCGCATTGGGGTGCGTCAACTTCTCTTTGCATTTTGCGGCACCATTTCCGAAGAAGTAAACCGGTTGCTTGTCGAGGTACTCGCTATAGGAGCTCTCATCTACAATGTCGGCACCAATTTCGCGCACGGTGTTCAACGAGCGGTCGTAGATGGCGGCATATACCTCCATTCGGCGCGCATCAATCATAGGGCAAAGCAAAGCATCGTCTGGTAAGTCTTGATAAAGCAAAACGGGTACACACAACACCTTTAGTGTAGGTATGCCTATCAACTTTAAGTCTTGTCCATAGCAAATGCCCTTTGCCATTGATACACCAATGCGTAAGCCGGTGTACGAGCCAGGGCCGCAACTAACGGCTACGGCATCTAACGGCAAGGCATGGCTATCGGCAAACGAAAGTGCCTCGTCCACAAACACCCCTAACGATACATTGTGCGAGGGGCCTATCAAATCTTTCTTCTCAAAAACATTCTCTCCTTCGTTGCTGATTGCAACCGAACAAGCCGATGTTGAGGTCTCAATATGTAGTATGCACGACATCTTTTTAAACTACTTTATACGAATTAGCTGACAAAAATACGTTATTATTTTCACTAATTAAAATATTCGCGTAATTTTGCGCAAAACTTAAGAAGCATTATGATACAATCAATGACGGGTTTTGGCAAATCGATGATTGAACTTCCCGATAAAAAAGTTCATGTAGAGGTAAAATCACTTAACAGTAAGGCACTCGATTTATCTACACGTATAGCCCCTCTTTATCGCGAAAAAGAGATGGAAATTCGTGCGGAAGTATCGAAAGTACTTGAACGCGGAAAAGTTGATTTTTCGTTGTGGATAGAGAAAAATGAAGCCTCTCAACTTGCTACACCAATCAATGCCGAAATGTTGTCGGCTTACTACAAGCAAATTAAGCAGATTTCTGAAAGTCAATCAATTCCATTGCCAGAAGATTGGTTTACTATATTGCTTCGTATGCCCGATGTAATGAGCAAGGTTGAAGTAGTAGAGTTGGACGAAAACGAATGGATAGAAGTGCGTAAGGCTATTGCCGATGCACTTGGCCAATTGGTCAATTTCCGTAAGCAAGAAGGTATTGCCCTCTCGAACAAATTCCGTCAGAATATTTCTAACATCTCTTCATTGCTAGCACAAGTTGAGCCGTTCGAAAAAGAGCGTGTAGTGAAAATTAAAGAACGTATTGTTGATGCATTGGAGAAAACCGTTAGTGTGGATTACGACAAAAACCGACTTGAACAAGAGTTGATTTATTACATCGAAAAGCTAGATGTGAACGAAGAAAAGCAACGCTTGACAAATCACTTGAACTATTTCATCGATACGATGGAAGAGGGTAGCGGACAAGGCAAGAAGTTGGGATTCATTGCTCAAGAGATGGGACGCGAAATCAATACATTGGGTAGCAAGTCGAACCATGCCGAGATGCAAAAGATTGTTGTCCAAATGAAAGACGAGTTAGAGCAAATTAAAGAACAAGTGTTGAACGTAATGTAATATGGCCAAACTAATCATCTTTTCAGCCCCCTCAGGCTCAGGTAAAAGCACCATTATCAACTATTTGTTGAAGCAAAACCTAAATTTAGCATTCTCTATCAGTGCTACAAGTCGCCCACCACG
>JAFYML010000179.1 GCA_017556595.1 Bacteroides sp. | reverse complement strand
TCTGATAGGACAATCAATTATCCTGACAATATAGAAGAGCATGAAAAGCAACGATACAAACCACTACGGGTAAAAGATAGTACTGCTGCTACATTTGTTAGAATAAAAGGCTCTTTTACCGACCATCAAGGACATGACCATTCACTGACATACGATATATATTTAGGAGAGGATAATTGGCAGAATTTTGAAATTAAGCGTAATGCTCAATACAATAATAATATAACGATTAAGGGAATAACCAATTATAGCGATGCTACAGAAGGTACAATTTCTGTAGATCATCGAGTAAATGTAGAAGAACGAGATTTTATTGTTTCGATGGAACGAGAAACAATGCTTGATTGTCATTTTGAGGTACGACCATTGCGAGTTAAATTAAATAACGGAGGTAAAGTTGTTGCTAAGGTTGAGAGTGGTTGTGATTGGATTCGTCTTGAAAAAAAGAATGCAGCACCTGCCGATGATGCTACTTATTGTAGCGATGGCAAACGAAAGTATTTTACTACTGATTTAGTAAAGAAAACATTGGCCAATTCTACGAAGTGTGAAGTAACATCGAATGATGATAATTGCATATGGGCTTATATTGATGAAAATACGGATATTAGTAAGGCTTCAGATGGCTTTCGGTTAGGTAAAATAACTTTTGAATATTATGCCCTTACAACAGATTCTAAGCCAACAATTACGGAAACTTATACATTAGCTCAACGCTATTTATATCCTATAAAAGTGACTCGTGAAGATGGCTCTACTTATACTTATTATATAGAGTATTACGAAGAGTATTTGCATGATTTCGATTCGAAAAATGATTTTAACCAAACAGACTATGAAGGTATGGTATGGGGATTGGATGGTTTGCAAATATCCAGTGAAATTCGTTCAATGTATCAAGATTCTTATGCGGGTAGTGGATGGCTTGGTAGTATCATTAATAGTATAATAAATAATGCGTTGAGTAATGTTAAAGTATTCTATGATTTTTATTTAACTAGAGATAAAGCTCAAACTTCTACACAAGTTACGGTTTATGATTATAATGGTTATAACTTTACTCAGAAAATTATTACTGCGGCTAATAATAGTGGGGAGGATAAAAACAAAATTGGAACTTTAACCTTGAATGAAACTCCCAAAAGTGCTGTAGAGTATTGCTATAATAAGAATAAAAGAAATGCCACTACAGGGTTAGTAGATGAATTACGATGGTATCTGCCTGCTATCGATGAGATGGAGGAGATTGTTAAGGCTGCATATACACAATTTGAAGTGTTCCAAGAGAATTATTATTGGTCATCACAACCTGCATATAAACAGAATCAATTAAAATATAAAGGATGGGCTACAGGTAACTCAACGGGCAAATATTATATTGATAATGTGAATGCTGCTCGTGCAACGAAGGTGTCATATTCTAATGGAGTCTATTCTGTCGTTCCAAGCGGAATGTCAGGCTTTTATCAAATACTATCGTATAATAACAATCTTATTGGTGGCGATGATCATAGTGTTACGGATTCTAATGAAACACGCGTTTTTGATGATGGATATGATGAACGGACCAAGAAGAATCGTATCCGTGCTGTTTATATGCCACCAAATTAATAGAATTACTTAAATCGTTCCTTTCCCCACAATTGTTGCATGCGTTCTTTGTGCTTTTGTTCGGCGGCATTATCTTGAGGATGCCAAATGGGTTGGTTCTTGATGTCGTCGGGTAGGAATTGTTGGCGCACGAAGTGACCGGGGTAGTCGTGGGCATACTTGTAGTTGTCCGAATAGCCCAAATCTTTCATTAGTTTAGTGGGAGCGTTACGCAAGTGTAGAGGAACGGGTAGGTTGCCTGTTTCGCGCACTAGGCCAAGCGCATCGTTAATAGCCATATAGGCAGAGTTGCTCTTCGGACTAGTGGCTAAATAGATGGCGGTTTCGGCCAATGGAATGCGTCCTTCGGGCCAACCAATCTTCATGATGGTGTCGAAACATGCGTTGGCCAAGAGTAGGGCATTGGGGTTTGCTAAGCCGATATCCTCGGCTGCCGAAATAACCAACCGACGCGCAATGAAAGCTGGGTCTTCGCCGCCCTCTACCATACGTGCTAGCCAATAGATGGCTCCGTCGGGGTCGCTTCCGCGAATGGATTTGATGAAGGCCGAGATGATGTCGTAGTGCATTTCGCCATCCTTGTCGTAGGCCAATGGGTTCTGTTGTAAGCGGTCGGTAACCAATTCGTCGGTGATAACCACCTTTTGTTCTGATTCCGAACTTACCACCAACTCCAATATGTTCAGTAGCTTGCGCGCATCGCCACCGCTATAACGAAGCATGGCTGCGGTTTCTTTCAGCTCTATCTCCTTTTCTTTCAGCACTAAATCCGTCTTGATGGCACGTTCCAATAATTCCGTGAGGTCTTCCTTTTCTAACGATTTCAAAACGTAGAGTTGGCAACGCGATAACAGCGGGCGAATGACTTCGAACGAGGGGTTCTCGGTTGTGGCGCCAATCAAGGTTACTATGCCTTGTTCAACGGCTCCCAACAATGAATCTTGTTGCGACTTGCTGAAGCGATGAATTTCGTCGATAAATAGAATGGGACTGGCTTGCGAGAAGAAACGATTGCTCTTGGCTCGTTCTATCACATCGCGCACGTCCTTTACACCACTCGTCACAGCACTCAACGTATAGAAAGGTGTTTCCAGTTTGTTGGCAATGATTTGTGCCAATGTGGTTTTGCCTACTCCCGGAGGCCCCCAAAGAATGAATGAGGAGATGCGTCCGCTATCAATCATTTTGCGCAGCACTGCATTGGGACCTACAAGGTGTTTTTGGCCAATGTATTCATCGAGCGTCTTGGGACGTAGTCTTTCTGCTAAGGGAGCCATTTTGATTTAAGATTTATGGTTTTAATGTTTAATTTAAAATATTGTTAGAACCATGAAACGAATGCCGTGGATTTGTGCGTTAGGCACTTCGGTATAGGTCAATCGACGAACATACTCCACGTGCAACAACTTGAAGATGTTATAAATACCTAAACTTATTTCAACGTATGGTTTGTTTTTATCCATAATGAAACTTGTTGGCATTCCATCGCGCATAGGGAAGATGAACAAGTTCGGGTTGGCACTTTTGTATGGGTTGTTCTTGTCGGTCAACGTTCCCCACAAGGTACGTAAGCGGAATGTTTCGCGCCATTTCAACTTCTTGATAAGCGGGATGCGGTTGAATAGCTTTCCATTCATGTCGTAGGTCAGTGCCAACGATGCATAGCGGTCGTTCAGGAACTCCATGTTGTTGATGAGCGCAAACGATTCGTTCTGTTGGGTAATGTATGACAAGTTGGCCATAGGCAAGTTCAGTAGGGGGAAGGGGACAACATTCCATTGCGCACCGGCACGTGCAGTAACGTCTAATTTACCCCATGAACTAAACCAAAAACGTTTGCGAATGCTTGCTTCGGTTAGGTTGAAGTTATATTCACCTCCCAACACATCCTTCAAACCAATGGTATGCGAAAGCGTAAAGATGGGCGCATCGAGCGATACCGGTATGCGGCGTTGCTTAGAGTTTACATACGTTTCACCTGGCGCCCAACGAAGTGTTGCGCTCAGTTCGGTGGTCGTAATATCTTTTACAAACGTGTTTCCCACACCTTTGATACCCGGCATAGGACCATTGTTCTTCCAATATTGCAAGCTACCAGTAGGTTGGTCGTTGCGGTTCCGCGCCATGGCTTTTATTGAGAGTCCGCCTTGCGTTTCTAGTTCGTAGTTGATGCTTGCATCGCGTGTGTACGACATTTGATCCACGGTGGTCCATTTCATACCTACGAACATATTGTCCTTGTCCGTGTTCAAGAATTTATCCATGGGCGAGGTAACATCGTAGGTATATTCAAAGCTAACGTAATGTTTCGGGAATTCCCAAAGCACATGTTCGCGCTTGTTGAACGAGTAGGCCAATTCGCCCGAATAGAACCATTTCTTATCCTTGGTACCGTATGCTCCATAACCGCTCAAACTCCAATGCGGATGCAGATTGCCCGTTGTCATTGCACTTAGGCGGAAACGTGTACCATTCACATAGTTGCTAGTAATCATGGTGTTGATAGGTCCGATATCCACCTTGCTATTCTTGCCTGTTTCCACAAAGTTTTCTATCAGCGCCTTGGCTCCAAAGATGACATAGTTAAATCCTGGAATTTGCTCTATGCGATTCATGAAAATGTCCATTGCGCTCTCTTGCTTTGTCAAGGGTACTTGGCGTACTTCTGCCCAATATTCTTCGCTCTTGCCTAGCATATTGGCCTCTTTGACAACATCGCCTTTCAGACGGAACAAACGATTCTCTATCTCGTCGAAGTTGTAGTCTTCGTATTTCGTTATACGTTGCACCTCCACCCCTTGAGTTCCTTTGATAAAGGCCAACTCTACGGTCATGTCGTCATCGGTCAGCACCCAACTGCTATCGGGCAATTGCTCGAACTCTTGTATAATATCCATGTTCTCCACAAAGTTCACCCCCGTATTTTTTGGTAAGTTCATGGTGCATCGCTTTACGCCGTATGTTGAGTCGCGTGCCACGTAGATGTGACCAGTGAAGCCAAAGTCTTGCGAGTTTTGTGGCACGAACGATAGGTGAATACATTCTTTGTCTTCTATCATCAGCGTGTCCATCAAGTAGTATTTATAGAAATTGATGGCTCCTCGTCCGATGGGGCTAACGAAACGTCGTTGCAATAAACGAATGTCGTCGTCGTAAATGTTTATGTTCGAGAATACGTCTTTCAAGATAGTGCCAAGCATGTCGCCTGTACTGAAAAACTCCTCAATACCGCTCGAGTTCATTCCCTCTATAATGGTCTTTTCGCTTTTGGGGTCCTTACGATAGATGTGTTTCGATACGGTTTCCTTGATGGATACGGGTAGAATCATTTTGCCGGTCTTTTCCGACACCTCTACTTGGTCCTTGAAGAAAGCAAATTTTTTATAGATGCCCTTTTCCATCTTTTCGGGGGTGACATTGTTCATGGACATCTTCATCTTCTCGTACTTTTGGTACTGATAGAAGTCGTTGTTTTCTAATTTCTGTTTCTTCTTGTTGTCAATTACCTTGCGCATAAACTCCACGGCAGGGTTGTTCTTGCGCGAGTAGTGCTCTTTCTGTGGCTTCACAGTCACTTCTGATAGCATGACGTCGTCTTCTAACAATTTTACGTTAATGGTTTTCGTTCCGTTCTTGAATTTTACCTTTTTAGTCTTATAGCCAATGCTCGAAAAAGTCAATTCGTTCCATCCGGGTAAAACCTCAACTTCGTACTCGCCATCTGCATTGGTCACTGTACCCACGCCTTCGCCTTCGTATTGCACGATAACGTACATTATCGGCTCGTTGGTCAGCGAATCTGTTACCACGCCCGAAATTTGTGCCGATGCGTTCAGTGAACAAAATAGAATGAGAATTGTAGTTAATATGTAGCTTAATAATCGTTGTTTCATTATATATAGCATGTTTCAAGCGACAAAGTTACGAAATTCGCTTGTTAAGTATTCATTAAATCAAATAATATTTGTTTCTTTGCGACAATTAAATGACCTGATTATGCCTACTTTTGTTCAAATACTCGATTTTATTGGTACATTTGCCTTTGCCATCAGTGGCATTCGTCTTGCTTCGGCTAAACGCTTCGACTGGTTTGGTGCGTATGTTGTTGGTTTTGTCACAGCTATTGGTGGCGGAACAATCCGTGATGTGTTGCTCGATGTTACGCCTGCTTGGATGGGCGACCCTATCTATTTGGTGTGTACCGCTTTAGCGCTGTTATGGGTAATCCTTTTTGGCAAGTATTTGATTCATTTGAATAATACATTCTTTATCTTCGACACCATTGGTTTGGCATTGTTTACGGTGGTAGGTGCCGAACGCAGTTTGTCGTTGGGCTTTCCCTATTGGGTAGCCATTATCATGGGTTGTATGACAGGTGCTGCTGGTGGTGTGTTGCGCGATGTGTTCATTAATGAAATCCCGTTGATATTCCGCAAAGAGATATACGCCATGGCTTGTGTGCTTGGTGGCATTGTCTATTGTTTATGCCATCACTTAGGATGTACAGCTTATGTTAGTTCTGTTATTGGTGGTATGACGGTGTTTATAGTCCGTATCATTGCAGTGAAGTACGGCATCTGTTTGCCTCGCCTTTCGGGTCCTGAAGAACATGTATAAACATAAAAAAATGCCAGACGTTATTGCCTGGCATTTCTTTTTCTTATCTGTTTATTTTAGAACAGCTTATCTTTGCTGTTGAACAAGCGCTTTTCGCTAAGTTTTACTACTTTACCAAACTTTTCCAACGCTTTCAAGTCAATCACCTTTGGGTTACCCATGATGGCAATTCGGTAGGGCTTACCTTGGATGTTTTCCTTGTAGAATTTTACGATGTCCTCGAAGGTAAGTGCATCAATCTTAGCCAAGTTTTCTTTGGCAGGGTCGTCGGTATAGCCCATCAATTCCAAGCTAACCAAGCTCATTGCCTTGCTGCGGAAACTTGGGTGAGAGGTAAGTGCCTCTTGGCGCAAGTAGCTCTTAATGTTGTCTATACGGTCGCTATTTTCAGGCATATCGTTCACCAATCCCATAAATACCTCTACGGCTTCGTTGGCCTTGTCGTTTTGTGTGCCGATGTAGCCAATCAAACAACTTGCTTTGTTGCTGATGCCTTGTGTGGTAGCTTGTGCATAGGCAGTGTAGGCCATAGAACGTTTTTCACGAATTTCGTTCATTACCAAACCTGTGAAACCAATACCGAAATATTGGTTGAATGCATCGCGCAACACATCGTCCTTCTTGTCGGCCGCTTGCATAGGCAAGTAGAAGTGGATTTGTGCTTGCTCGGCATCGTTGTTGGGCAAGAAGAAGATGGTGTTTTCGGTTGCTTTGGCCATCTCTTTCACTTGTGGCGAGTTGCTTGGGCGCTCGTTGGCCACCAATGGCAAGTTTTGGCTAAGGATGGTGTAAGCATCATCGAAAGGAAGCGTACCGGTGTAGAAGATTTTGGCTTCGTAGTTGGCTGCACGTGTAAGGTCACCCTTTAGCGAAGCAATATCCATGTAGTAAACCTCCTTGTCGGTCAATTCGGTTATATAGTCCGAATTTTCGCCATAAAGCAAGTATTCTTTCAAAGCCGAATTCAATGCGCTCACGTTCTCTGTACGAATCAAACGGTTACTAATGAGCATACTCTTTTGGCGGTTGAGCTGCTTTTCGTCGGGCTCGGGCATCAAGATTTGTCTTGAAACCAAGCGGCAAACGTCGGGCAAAGTCTCTTCGTAGCCTTGCATAATGATGTACAAGTAGTTTTCATCAGCAGTTACTTGGCAGGTTGCATTCAACTTGCTCAATTCCTCTTTCAACCCTTGTGGCTTATATGCACCCATTACACCGGCATTGTTCATTAAGCTAGCAGCAATACCAAGTTTAGGCATCTCTTGTGTACCCACACCATATTGCACCACCAATTGGAAGATGTTGTTCTCGGTGTTAGGTGTATAGTACATTTTTGAGCGGTCGTTCAGTTGGCGCACTTGCACGTCGCTGAAGTCGATGAATTTCTCTTCCATCTTGCCCATTGGCATGTTCTTGAATTGAGTGGCATAGACCGATTGTTTGCCTACGGGTGGTTCAACCGGCTTGTAACCAGGCTTTTCAATCTTTTCGCCTTTGCTATCCTTGCCTTGTTCTATATGGATGGCAATGAAGTTATCGTTTAAGTATTGTTTAGCTACGCGCTTAATGTCTTCAGCGCTGATAGCCATAATCTTATCCTTGTAGTTCAATACCTCTTCCAGGTCTTGTTCGTTGTAGAAGGCATTCATCAGCAAGTTACCAATGGATTCGTTGTCTTCCATCATCAAGTCGAAACGACGACACATTTCGCTTTTGATAGCATCGATTTTCCACTCTTCGAATTCACCCTTAGCAATCTTTTGGATAGCCTCTAATGTACGCTTTTCGGTGCTTTTGTTCGAAGCATAGCGACGTTGGTTTTCGTCGTATAGCGGAATACAGTTCACCAACAAACGGCCTTGTTCGCGGAAAGCAATTGTTCCGGCTCCTCCGTCGCTGATTTCACCATCCAACACCAACTTATCGATAGTACCTGTTTGGTTACCATTGTTCAGCAATGACATGGCAATGTCCAAGGCATCTTCGTCGGGGTGTCCTGCTGGTACGCCTTTGTAGATAAGGTACAATTGCGGATAGCTACCATTCTTCAAGGTATATTCTGTGCGTCCCTTAATGTCGAGGTCGGGGTATTGTATGCGTTCGGGCATAGGCTTTGCGGCCAATCGTCCGAAGCTAGCATTGATGCGCGACACCACTTGTTGTGCCTTGATGTTACCCACCAAAACAAGAACCATGTTTTCGGGCACATACCATGTTTCGTAGAATTCCATCAACTTGCTTAGTTGTGGGTTCTTCAAGTGTTCGGGCAATCCGATGATGGAGCGCGAGTAGGGGTGTCCGGCAAATACTTGCTTCAACATAAACTCGCTTTGCTTGCTCGATTCGTTGTCTTGCGAGCGGTTATACTCCTCATATACATTCTCCAACTCCGATTGGAACGAACGGAACACAGGGTTCAAGAATCGTTGCGACGAAATCTCCAACCACTTGTTCACTTGATAAGGTGGGAAACTGCTGTGATAATAAGTATAGTCGTAGCTTGTACCGGCATTCACACCAGTGGCACCGATGCTCTCCATTAAGTTAGAGTATTCGTTGGGCAAACCATATTCACCGGCTTTTACGCTCAGTTCGTTAATCTCCTTGCTCAGTGCTTGGCGCTTGGCAGGGTCGGTTTCGGCTGCCAAAATGTCATACTTCGCAATGATTTCTTTGTAGAGAGGTTCTTCCGAAGCCCAGTCGAGCGAACCAATCAATGTTGTACCCTTGAACATTACGTGCTCCAAGTAGTGAGCCAATCCTGTATAGTCGCTCGGTTCGTTGATAGAACCTGCGCGTACGCCTACCAAACCGAACACGCCGGGTTTCGATTCATCTTCCCAAATGAAAACCGAAAGGCCGTTTCGTAGCTTAAAAGCTTTCAAGCCTTGGGCCGATGCACTCATGCCTGTCATCAGAAGAACAAGGCACAATAGAATAGTTTTAGTGATTTGTTTCATTATTACAGAATGTTTATTTAATAATAAATTAGTTGCAATTTTTCCTATTAGCAGACAAAAGTAGTTATTTTTAAATAAACAGCGTATAAAAAGCCGAAAAAGTGCTATTGTTTGTTGCAATTCTTCTTTTTTGCCTATCTTTACACCCCAATAACAAACATTTATTTACCAAGCTGAATATTTATGAAATCTAACCTTCTACTCTCGGCATTATTGTTGCTGATTACCATTCTTCCTGCTCGTGCACAAGTGAAGTTCGACGATTATTTCTTGGAGAAAACCATGCGTTTCGACTATTATCATGCCGGCGATGCACGTTCGGAGTATTTCTTCTTCGACGAAGTGATAGAAGAACCCTATTGGGCAGGCAATAAACACTACTTGGTCGATGACCGCGAAATGGGTAACCACCTTTTCAAGATAATAGACAAGGCCAGTGGTAAGGTTATCTATCAACGCGGATACAGCACCCTGTTTGCCGAATGGGTATGCACGCCCGAAGCCAAGCAAACAAGCAAGGCCATGCCCGAGGGCGTTACCTTTCCATATCCCAAGAACGATGTAATTATTGAGTTCTATACGCGCCAAAACAACACCGGTAAGTTCTTGAAGAAGTTTAGCTACGATATCGATGTGGATAGTTACTTTGTTCGTAAAGCCAAACCCGCTTACGAAACCTTCGATGTACACTACACCGGCAATCCTGCCAAGCGTGTAGATATTGTGTTGATAGCCGAAGGATATACCGAAGCCAACAAACAAGCCTTTATCGATGCATGCAAGGGCTTTGCCGACGACTTCTTCAGTTATGCACCCTATAGCGAAAACCGCAACAACTTTAATATTCGTGCCGTGTGGACACCAAGTCAAGAATCGGGAGTTTCCATTCCGGGCGAACGCCTTTGGCGCAACACCGCCTTGAATGCCCATTATTACACCTTCGACTCCGAGCGCTATCAAATGATAGAAGACTATCAGTCCATTCTCGACGTAGCTTCGTGCGTGCCCTACGAAATAATCTACATCCTTACCAATTCGCAGAAGTATGGTGGTGGCGGCATTTACAACTTCTATGGCATCAGTGCGGCCAACATTCCTGGTCCTTCTACACGCAAAACCTATAGCCACGAGTTCGGTCATTTATTCGTTGGCTTGGGCGATGAATATGTAGGTGGTGCCGAAATGAGCGACCTTTACTTCCCCAACGTAGAGCCTTGGGAGCCCAACATTACTACTTTGACCAACTTGGAAGCAAAGAGCTGGTATGCCTTGATGAATGGCAAATATGAACCTGTGAAGCGCGAAGATGGCGATAAGTTCAACCCTAATAGTCCGAATGCCGAACGCTACAACCCTAATAAACCTTGGCAGCTTGGCGTGTACGAAGGTGCTGGCTATTTGGAGAAAACCGTTTATCGTCCTTGGCCCAATTGCATGATGAATTGGTTCCATACCGTCGATGTGTATTGCCCAGTGTGTCAACACGAAATTCAGCAGACGATTGATTTGTTTACGAAGTAATTTAACATTTTTGTTAGGTAGTGTACTATCTAAGTTGGTTTGTTTAG
>JAFYML010000178.1 GCA_017556595.1 Bacteroides sp. | reverse complement strand
GCTGTCGAATACAGCGCAGATAGCACCCCACAATTGTTCGTATGAGTCGTTAGGGAATTCCTTGCCTGTTTGAGCCTTAACAGCTGCCTTGAACTTAGCAACAAGTTCCTTCAAGTCTTCCACTTCCAATTCGTTATCCAATTTCACACCCTTAGCTTCCTTCACTTCTTCGATGATAGCTTCGAATGGATCGATATCTTCCTTGTTCACTGGCTTCATACCCAATACTACGTCGCCATACATTTGAACGAAACGACGGTAAGAGTCCCATGCAAAACGTGCATTACCAGTTTTACGGATCATAACTTCTACTACTTCGTCGTTCAAACCAAGGTTCAAGATAGTATCCATCATGCCTGGCATAGAAGCGCGAGCACCTGAACGTACAGAAACCAACAATGGGTTTTCAACATCACCAAACTTTGAGTTCATCAAGTTTTCAATGTTTTCCACTGCTTTCAACACG
This sequence comes from Bacteroides sp., assembly GCA_017556595.1. Classification (GTDB taxonomy): domain Bacteria; phylum Bacteroidota; class Bacteroidia; order Bacteroidales; family Bacteroidaceae; genus Bacteroides. Next base: position 4,123 of record JAFYML010000178.1, on the reverse strand, counting down.
TCGTCCTTCAACAAAGCAACTACTTTGTCCTTGCCTTCTGCGAAGTACTCATTACAAACGTCGGTTGTGATAGTGAAGCCCGGAGGAACCGGTACACCAATCAGGTTCATTTCAGCAAGGTTAGCACCCTTACCACCCAACAGGTTTCTCATGTCAGCCTTTCCTTCTGCCTGACCGTTACCAAAGGTATAAACTCTTTTTTTGTCCATAATATGAATTATAAAATAATTGAATGTATTACTTTCTTTTTGAGAGTGCAAAAATAGGTATTTTTTGCGTTATAATGAACATTTTCAAGCAAAAAGTTTTGGAAATATCTATTTTTATAAAACAAATCAAAATCACACCCCAAATATTGCTAGAAATCGGTAGAAATTTGTTACTTTTGTCCCAAATTTCGCTCAATGAAAATCGGGCGAAATATTTTTATTGAAGGGAAAATTTATTTTCTCTTCATGGAAAATTAGAAAAACAAGCACTATTCAACGATAGTTGCTAATAGTATAAAATAAAAATATTCGACAAAGACGTGGCAAGAAAACGTAAAGCTCTCCCCCTGTTGGAGAAAGTACTCATAACCGATGTGGCCGCCGAAGGAAAGGCCATTGCAAAAGTAAATGACATGGTGGTGTTTGTACCCTATGTAGTGCCTGGCGATGTAGTTGATTTGCAAGTAAAACGCAAAAAACATAGCTATGCCGAAGCCGAGGCTGTACACTTTCACGAATACTCTCCCCAACGTGCTATCCCCTTCTGCGAGCACTATGGCGTATGCGGTGGATGCAAATGGCAGATTCTTCCCTACGAAGAGCAAATCAAGTATAAGCAAAAGCAAGTTACCGACAACTTGAAGCGCATCGGAAAGATTGAGTTGCCCGAAATCTCCCCCATCCTCGGTTCGAAGAAGACACAATGCTACCGTAACAAGCTTGAGTTTACCTTCAGCAACAAGCGTTGGCTCACACAACAAGAGGTGGCAGAAGATGTAAAATACGACCAAATGAATGCCGTAGGCTTCCACATCCCCAACGCTTTCGACAAAGTATTAGCCATTGAGAAATGCTGGTTGCAAGACGAGATCAGTAACCGCATACGCAATGCCGCACGCGATTACGCCTACGAGCACAACTACTCTTTCCAAAACCTACGCACACACGAAGGCATGCTTCGCAACATCATCGTTCGTACCTCTACAACTGGCGAATTGATGGTAATCGTTGTTTGTCACATCGAGCGCGACGAGGAGATGGAGCTATTCAAAGCACTTCTGCAACACCTTGCCGACAAATTCCCAGAAATCACATCGCTCCTATACATTATTAATAATAAGGTAAACGACACCATTACCGACCTCGATGTACACGTTTTCCGCGGAAACGACCATATCTTTGAAGAGATGGAAGGATTGCGATTCAAGGTAGGACCAAAATCGTTCTATCAAACCAACTCCGAGCAAGCTTACGAGCTATACAAAGTAGCACGCAATTTCGCAAGCCTCACCGGCAACGAATTGGTTTACGACCTCTATACCGGCACCGGTACTATTGCCAACTTCGTGTCACGCCAAGCACGCCAGGTCATCGGTATTGAGTACGTACCCGAGGCAATTGAAGACGCCAAAGTGAATTCACAAATCAACGGCATCACCAATACCCTCTTCTTTGCGGGCGATATGAAGGATATGCTTACACAAGACTTCATCAACCAATACGGCCGTCCCGATGTTATCATCACCGACCCACCTCGTGCCGGCATGCACCAAGATGTGATTGACGTCATCTTGTTTGCCGAACCCAAACGCATCGTGTATGTAAGTTGCAACCCTGCAACACAAGCACGCGATTTGCAATTGCTCGATGTGAAGTATCGCGTCACCGCCGTACAACCCGTCGATATGTTCCCCCACACACACCATGTGGAAAACGTAGTACTGCTTGAAATTAAAGATTAAAAATTAAAATTAAAAGCTAAATATAAAGGCATGACCAAAACAATAGCACGCGCTAAAGCGCAATACACCGATTATATCGTTCGCGAACCTATCGAGTTGATGGATTTTCTTGCCGCTCGCATGCCCGATGCAAGCCGCACCAAATTAAAAACCCTACTCAGCAAGCGCGTGGTATTGGTAGATAACGCCATTACTACCCAATACAATTTCCCACTAAAACCGGGCATGAAGGTACAAATCAGCCGCAACAAAAGCGGACATCACGAATTCAATCACAAACTATTGAAGATTGTGTACGAAGATGCCTACCTCATTGTAGTGGAAAAGAAAGAAGGATTGCTATCCGTTAATACCGACCGACAAAAAGAGCGCACCGCCGTTACCATCCTCACCGAATACTTGCGTCGTAGCAACCGAAACGCACGAGCCTACATTGTGCATCGCCTCGATCGTGACACATCGGGCATCTTGATGTTCGCCAAAGACGAGAAAACACAAAACATGCTTCGCGACCATTGGAAAGAAATAGTTTACGACCGTCGATACGTGTGCGTAGTAGCAGGCGAAATGGAACAATCTGCGGGAAATGTTCGCTCTTGGCTCACCGATAGAAAACTATACGTTTCATCCTCACCCGTCGATGATGGCGGAAAGGAAGCCATTACCCATTTTCGCGTCATCAAACGCGCCAATGGTTTTTCGTTGGTAGAAGTTAAGTTGGATACTGGCCGCAAGAATCAGATTCGTGTACACATGCAAGACTTGGGACACCCCGTCATTGGCGATGGCCGATATGGTTTCGAAGACTTAAATCCAATAGGTCGTTTGGCTTTGCACGCCTTCAAACTTTGTTTCTATCACCCCGTTACAAACGAACGTTTAGAGTTTGAAACTCCCTATCCGCCCGAATTCAAACGTTTGTTCGCTCAAACACACAAGTAAAAGGGATAGTAGCGACAATTATTTAGGTTGTTCATTCGCAACCACTTCATGCGTTTCATCCACCACAACGGCATCTTTCACTACAACAACCGTCTCTTTTGGACGATGACGCATAAAGCGATACCAATTCAGCAAATCGGTTATCGCATAAATAATAGCAGCTACACCTATTATAATAAAGGCGGTCGAGCGCACCCCACCCGGATTGAACAGAGCCAATAACCCTGCCAATAAGATAAGCACCGGCATCACATAGAAACCTGTTGACACAGAGCTCCACTTTCGCGCCACCAACAACGACGCAATTTGTTGCACACCACCCAACACAAGCACAAAGCCCAATAAGTAGGTCAGCAAATCGGCAAAAAATCCGGGAGTAATCATCAGCCACATACCAAACAACAAACTTCCGATGCTCTCGATTGGGAAACGGCGCTTCATTCCATCCTTATTCTTCATTACCGCATAGCTTATCAAGCTAATCAGTGACGGCACTAAAAATACTACACCTATTACAATAATGAAATAGTTGCCTATTTCGTTCGGAAAAGCAACCAATAAAATGCCCACAATCAAAGCGCTTAATGCGCGCAAAAATGCAAAATTCAACTTTTTCATACGCCAGTTATCAATTAATCAGTGCGAAGATATATTTTCACACGCAACTATACAAATATTCCATACATTTTGTTCGTAAATCAACGCTCTTTTCAGAGCTTTTTATTAAAAGTTGAACTCTCAATCCCCCTCAAAAAGCGCAAAAAGCATATCTGAACAGAATATACAACTATTTTTCATTACATGTTTTACAACAAAATTGCATAGTTTTTTGTTATTTTTCGTACAAGTAATTTTAAAAACCACTATTTTTGTGGCAAAAATATAACAAAACTAACAATTTTATTCTCAAACGACGATGAAAAAGACACTATTTAAGTCTATTTTATGTGCAAGCCTCTTTGTAGGTGCTTTGACAAGTTGTAACGAAGTGGAAGATTTGTACAACCCCGAGTTGGTACGCGAAAGAGCGAAACAAGCACTTGGTTTGGACGTTGCCCGCGACCAAGATTGGAACATGACCTCTGTTATCACCGCTAACATTACATTGAACGAAGATGCATTAAGCGATTATTCATTTAGAATCTATTCGGCAAACCCTATTAGCGATGCAAATGCTGTTATTTTAGCCAATGTACCAGTTAAAACTGATGCACAAGGTAAGGCTAGTGC
>JAFYML010000177.1 GCA_017556595.1 Bacteroides sp. | reverse complement strand
CGTGTACAAACGGTTACGAAATAACGTCCCTCATTATACCCTAACCAATCGGCTCGTGGCGATTTACGTTGTGGGCGTTCTTCGTTCGTTGTCATATCTGTTTATGTATTCCGGACGCAATACGTTGCGTCCCTACACCTTTAATTCTCAATTCTCAATTTAATCGATTATCTCGAATCCGCAATAAGGTACCAATGCTTTTGGTATGCGGATTCCTTCTGGTGTTTGATTATTTTCCAACAACGCAGCAACGATGCGAGGAAGAGCCAATGCCGAGCCATTCAACGTATGGCAAAGTTCGGTCTTCTTCTCGGCAGTGCGATAGCGACACTTCAAGCGGTTAGCTTGGTAAGTATCGAAGTTCGATACCGAGCTCACCTCCAACCAACGCTTTTGCGCTTCGCTATACACTTCGAAGTCGTAGCAAGTAGCCGCAGTAAAGCTCATGTCGCCACCACACAAGTGCAAGATGCGGTAAGGCAACTCCAACTTTTGCAACAAACCTTCCACGTGAGCCAACATTTCCTTGTGACTTTCCTTGCTGTGCTCGGGTGTGTCGATGCGTACAATCTCTACCTTCGAGAACTCGTGCAAGCGGTTCAAACCGCGCACATCCTTACCATACGATCCGGCCTCGCGGCGGAAGCATTGCGTGTATGCACAGTTCTTAATCGGCAGTTGCTTTTCGTCAAGGATTACATCGCGATAGATATTTGTTACAGGAACTTCGGCTGTAGGAATCAAGTATAGGTTGTCCAATTGGCAGTGATACATCTGTCCCTCTTTGTCGGGCAACTGACCTGTACCATATCCCGAAGCCTCGTTCACTACAGTAGGTGGCATAATTTCGGTATAGCCGCTCTTGCGTGCCTCTTCCAAGAAGAAGTTGATAAGGGCGCGTTGCAATTGAGCTCCCTTGCCTTTGTATACAGGGAAACCTGCACCGGTAATCTTCACGCCGAGGTCAAAGTCGATCAAGTCGTACTTCTTTGCCAGCTCCCAGTGAGGTAGGGCATCCTTTGGCAATTCAGTCTCCATACCACCGGTTTTCACTACCACGTTCTCTTCGGCGGTCAAGCCTTCGGGTACTTCGTCGTAAGGAATGTTAGGGATGGTATATAATACAGCCTGCATGTCGTTGGCAGCTTGATCCATTTCGGCTTGCAACGCCTTGTTGGCCTCTTTCAGTTCGGCCACACGTGCTTTGGCAGTTTCAGCTTCTTCCTTGTTGCCGGCTTTCATTAGCATACCAATCGACTTTGATAGTTGGTTGGCTTCGGCAAGGTTTGCATCGAGCACAGCTTGTGTGCTTTTACGTTTGTCGTTGAATGCCAATACTTGGCTGATAGCCTCTTGAGCATTCTTAAAGTGCTTTTTCTCCAGACCTTTAATCACCGCTTCGGTGTTGTCTGTAATTTGTTTGATGGTTAGCATATAGTTAGATTTAATTTTTTAGCTCTTAATTTTTAACTTTTTAATTCAAAAAAGTACTATCAGCCGCAAAGTTACATAAAAAAAAGAAGAGGCCAATCACTTGACCTCTTCTATTTTATGTTCTTGCGAAAAAAAGAATCTGTTTTTATGCTTCTGCAGGAACTACAGTTACATAACGCTTATCTTCGCGTGTCTTCTTGAACAATACAGTACCATCAACCAATGCATAGAGAGTATGGTCGCTACCCATGCCGATGTTCTTACCAGGATGGAATTCAGTACCTCTTTGACGAACGATGATGTTACCAGCTTTGCAAGCTTGACCACCGAACAACTTAACGCCTAATCTTTTACTTTGTGATTCGCGGCCGTTCTTAGAACTACCCACACCTTTTTTATGTGCCATGTTTTCTTACTTTTTTAATGGTTAAGCTACTACTTCTTTTACAATAATCTCAGAGAATTGTTGACGATGACCATTCAACTTGCGGTAACCTTTGCGACGTTTCTTGTGGAATACAAGTACCTTTTCGCCTTTTACCAATTCAGTCTTCACTTCGCAAACCACCTTTGCACCTTCTACTATAGGAGCACCTACAGTGATGTTGCCATCGTTGTCAACCAAAAGAACTTTGTCAAACTCTACTGTTGCACCGGCTTCTGCGCCTTGGATGTGGTGAACAAACAGTTTCTTGCCAGCTTCTGCTTTAAATTGCTGACCGTTAATTTCTACAATTGCGTACATTTATATAAATAATGTATAGTTAGCTCCGGCGGGCGGTCTCTAATCACTTAGCTACACTTAATCGAGCCCGTTACGGAATAATCGGGCACAAAAGTACATCTTTATTTCTGAATACACAAATCTTTTTTAGAAATATCTTTCGAAAGATTCG
>JAFYML010000176.1 GCA_017556595.1 Bacteroides sp. | reverse complement strand
TGGGTCTTGTTGTTGATGGCAGCAATCACCCTTCCTGTTACCTCTTTGGCACAGGATAAAGTAGAGTTTAATGCAAATGTGGATGTGGTAAGCTCATACATTTGGCGCGGTCAGAAAATGGGTAATGCCTGTCTCCAAACTTCTGTTGATGTAACCTACAAAGGTTTCTCATTAAGCGCATGGAGCCCGATAGCCTTCGACGGCAAAGACGATGATGAAATCGATTTGACATTGGCTTATGAAACAGGCAATTTCAGCGTTTCACTTACCGACTATTGGTTGTCAGAAATCGACAATGAACATACACTCGAAGCTCAGTTGGGTTACGATTTCGGTTTCTTGGGCGTAAACTGGTACACCAATCTCTATGATGCAGAAAAAGAATATGCATCATATATTTCGTTGACTGCTCCTTTCTCGTTGATTGGTCTCGATTGGGAAGCAGAAGTAGGTGCTACGCCATGGGGAACTGACTACTATGGCACAGATAAATTCTCGGTATGCGATCTCAGTTTGGGTGCATCGAAAGAAATCAACATCGGCAAGTCATTCAGCACTACCCTTTTTGCTAAGGCTACTTACAATCCTACTATTGAAAAGTTCTACGCAACAGTTGGTATCAGTTTCTAATAAAATAAGGTATGAGTTTATTAATGAACATTCTCTGGTTGGTATTGGGTGGTGTAGTAACCGCCGTTGAATACATTGTAGCCAGTGTAGGAATGATGGTAACCATTATCGGTATTCCATTTGGCATCCAAACCTTGAAGATTGGACTTCTAGCCCTCTGTCCTTTCGGTAAAAGCGTAGAATCCAGTCCACAGTCCGGCGGATGTTTAAGCCTTATCATGAATATTCTATGGATTGTAATGGGTGGCATTTGGATTAGTCTTACTCACCTTGCATTTGGTATTTTGCTTTGCATTACCATCATTGGTATACCGTTCGGCAAACAGCATTTCAAACTTGCAGGTTTGGCATTGACTCCATTTGGCAAACAGATTATAGAGAAATAACAGATAAATATTTTAAAAGGTGTATCGTTGTCAAGATGATGCACCTTCTTTTTTTACTTCTTCCATTTAACCTTCCTTTTAAAACGTTTAGGCATTTAAGTCAAAACACTTCGGCATTTGAAGTAAAACACCGAAGCGTTTTAAAAAAAGACCGAAATCCAAACATTCTGAAAAGAATTCGGTCCGTAAAAAAAAGATGGAAATCTTATTTTAAAACCTGGTTATGTTTACTCTCTCTCTATTAAATCTATCATGTTAAACAATAGCCATTACCCCGCTAACAATCATCATCAAATAGACAATATACTTCAGGGTACAGCTACTAATGCATTCGAAACATCGGGCACCTACAGATGATCCGATAACTGCACCCGACAATCCTACCAACCACCAGAGCCAAGTGTCTTCAGAGTAAAAGCCAGCCTTGAAACGGATGATGGTATAACATAGATTGATAACCACCGAAAAGGCTTGCAAGGTAGTGACATATTCCCGTTTGTCTTTAATGGCACTGATACAATACAATACTAACGGAGGACCTGGCATGGCAAACATTCCACCCATCACTCCACTAACACTACCGACAGTTACTTGTGCCAATTTTGATTTGAATATCCGCCCCATTTTTCCTTCGCCAAAGAAGAAATAAAGTGAAATCAGAATCAGCACTACACCTAAGCATTGTTTCATGGTATCATTTCCTAATGAAGTCATGTATTCTGTAGCCATATATGATGCTGCGACATTGAATAACACTACCCTTCCCATCAAGTTCCAACGGATGTATTGCCAATTACGCACGGCAATCATCAATGCTGTACTTCCAGCCAATAAACCTGAAAGCATCACCGATTCGCCATACGAAGGCAAAAAGAATGGAAAGAACATCATCACGAAGATTCCAAATCCAAATCCGCTTACCCGTTGAATAAAACTAGCAACAATGGTCAATATAAAAATGAATGGTAAAGCCATCTCTATTCTATCACTTAATGAATTTATAGGGAACTCATCTTGGACAAATTTACGAATTTTATCGTAGATAGTGACAGTACTTACCGGAATTATAAAGATATATCCTTTCTGCAGTAGAAAAGTAACGCCGTTGTTGTTTTATTCCATTCCTTTCTGTAATTTTATCCCAGAAAAACTTTTAAATCCTAATCGTATGAAAAACAACATGTCTCGCCGCAACTTCTTGCGTCTTTCTGCATTGGGTACATCTGCACTCATACTTCCATCAGCTGCAAATGCGCTTGAAACTCCTTTGTTTGCACCTTCTTCAAGCAAGAAAGGTAGTGCCAATGATAAAATCAATCTCGGTTTTATTGGTCTTGGCCAACAAGCCATTAACCTGATGAACGGTTTCATCACCATTCCAGATGTACGCATCGTAGCAGGTGCCGATATCTACGACATTAAACGCGACCGATTCGAACAACGAGTGAACAAATATTATGCCGACAACAAAATCAAGAACAAGTTCACCCTGTATGTTCGTTATGAAGAATTGCTCGCACGTCCTGACATCGATGCAGTAGTAATTGCTACTCCTGACCACCAGCATGCATTGATGGCCATTGCCGCTTGTCGTGCCAAGAAAGATATCTATTTGGAAAAGCCGTTGACTTTCACTATCTACGAAGGACAACAATTGGTAAAAGCAGTTCGCGAAAATAATATTATCCTTCAAGTTGGTAGCATGCAGCGCTCTTCTGCTGAATTTATCCATGCAGCCAATGTCGTTCGCGAAGGAAGATTAGGCAAAGTATCGTTGATGAAAGCATACGTAGGCGATGGTCCGAAACCTTATACACTACCTAAAC
>JAFYML010000175.1 GCA_017556595.1 Bacteroides sp. | reverse complement strand
GAGTAAAGTAGGAATTATAGGTGGTGCAGGATATACCGCCGGCGAATTGATTCGCTTGCTTATTAATCACCCAGAAGCGGAGATTGTTTTTATAAATAGTGCAAGTAATGCAGGCAATAAAATTACCGACGTGCACGAAGGCTTGTATGGTGAAACCGACTTGGTGTTTACCGATCAATTGCCGCTCAATGAAATAGATGTGCTCTTCTTCTGTACGGCTCATGGCGATACCAAGAAATTCTTGGAAAGCCACAATGTGCCCGAAGAATTGAAGATTATCGACCTTTCAATGGATTATCGTATTAAGAGCGATGATCACGACTTTGTTTATGGTTTGCCCGAATTGAATCGTCGTGCAACTTGCACAGCCAAGCATGTGGCTAACCCAGGGTGTTTCGCTACTTGTATCCAATTGGGATTGCTTCCTTTGGCTAAGAACTTGATGTTGAACGATGACATTATGGTAAATGCCATTACCGGTAGTACAGGTGCTGGTGTAAAGCCAGGTGCAACAAGCCATTTCAGTTGGCGAAACAATAATATGAGTGTTTATAAGGCTTTCCAACATCAACATGTACCTGAGATTAAACAATCGTTGAAACAATTACAAAATAGTTTCGATTCGGAAATTGATTTTATCCCTTATCGTGGCGATTTCCCTCGTGGTATCTTCTGTACAATCGTGGTGAAGACAAAGGTTGAAATCGAAGAAATTGTACGTATGTATAAAGAATACTACGCAAAGGATTCGTTTACGCATATTGTTGAAAAGAACATTGATTTGAAGCAAGTGGTAAATACCAACAAATGTTTAATTCATTTGGAAAAGCATGGCGACAAGTTGCTTATCATCTCATGCGTTGACAATTTGTTGAAGGGTGCTAGCGGACAAGCGGTTCACAATATGAACTTGATGTTTAATTTGGAAGAGACAGTTGGCCTCCGATTGAAACCAACTGCTTTCTAAACTAATAATTTGTATATGAAACTTTTTGATGTATATCCACTGTTTGATATCAATATCGTGAAAGGTAAAGGATGTCAAGTGTGGGACGAAGAAGGAACGCAATATCTTGACCTCTATGGTGGGCACGCCGTTATCAGTATCGGTCATGCACATCAGCATTATGTGCAAAAAATCAGTGAGCAGGTTGCTACCTTGGGATTCTATAGCAATTCGGTAATCAATAAACTACAAGAACAATTGGCCGAACGCTTGGGAAAGATATGCGGATACGATGATTATCAACTTTTCTTGATTAATAGTGGTGCTGAAGCTAATGAAAATGCCTTGAAGTTGGCCTCTTTCTATAATGGACGCACTCGTGTACTTGCTGCCGAAAAAGCTTTTCATGGACGTACATCGTTGGCGGTTGAAGCTACGCACAATCCTAAAATTATTGCACCTATCAATGCCAATGGGCATGTGACATACTTGCCACTGAACGACCTGTCGGCTTGGAAAACCGAGATTGAGAAGGGTGATGTCTGTGCCGTTATCATAGAGTGTATTCAAGGTGTGGGTGGTATTCGCATGGTGACAAAACAGTTTCTGGAAGGGCTGAGTGAACTTTGCGATAAGTACAACACTGTATTGATTTGCGATGAAATTCAATGTGGCTATGGTCGTAGTGGTAAATTCTTCGCGCATCAGCATCTTGGTGTTAAACCTGATATGATTACGGTTGCTAAGGGTATTGCCAACGGATTCCCAATGGGTGGTTTGTTGATAAGTCCGAAGTTCGAACCTATCTATGGTCAGTTGGGTACAACATTTGGTGGTAACCATTTAGCTTGTAGTGCGGCATTGGCTGTAATTGATGTTATGGAAAAAGAAGACTTAGTAGAGAATGCCGCTAAAGTAGGCGATTATTTGATGGCTGAGTTGAAGAAATTCCCACAAATTAAAGAGGTTCGCGGACGTGGATTAATGATTGGTTTGGAATTTGAAGAGCCAATTAAAGAAATCCGTACTCGCTTGCTGAAAGAGCAACATGTATTTACCGGTGTGAGCGGTACAAATGTAATTCGCTTGTTGCCACCTCTATGTTTGTCTATGGATGAAGCGAATGATTTCTTGAATCGCTTCCGCAAATTGTTTGCATAGTATTTGATTTAATAATCAGCATAATAAAAGAAAGCCCCTTGCGTTCAATGCGCAAGGGGCTTTCAGTTTATGTTTTAGTCAACGTTTGATTAATGATTGCGGAAATTCCATTTAGAGTTGTCGCTATTCATATCAAACTTACCTAATGTAGGAGTACTATCACCTGCAGAAATCAAGGCCAATTTTTCTGTGCAACCAGGGATTTCTTTAGGCATGATGCGGTAAGTACCATCTGTCAATTGGTCGATTTGCCAAAGTTGTTCAGGTGCGCCAGTGAATTCAGGAGCAGCAATAACTTCCTTGTCGGCAGTAGCTGTTAATGCACGGTTTGTACCTGCGATAACAATTTTGTAGTATGCACCACCAAGGTAACCACCTGCTTCAGGAACTGCAGTGATTGTCCAACGTTGGTGTGGGCGTACCATGTAGTCACCGATGCGGATTTCGATATCGCCAGTTGGCCATGTACCAATAACATCTTCTAACTTTTGGTTTTCAATAGACTTGAGAGGTTCGTTAGGATCACGTCTCCAGCTACGCATACCTGTGTCGAGGCGAACGAAGTCTACAGCAAGTTCAAGAGCATAACCTCTACGTTCTGATTCGATTTCGTAAGTACCTTCTTGGAACATTTCGCCTGCTACTGGCCAATCGTTTTTCCATACCAATGGACGAACGTTCAATACACTGCGTCCGCTACGATCCATGTCGGCTTCGAAGTGGCAAGACATCTTTTCAACGCCTTCTTCTACGATGTAACGGCCAAAGTGACCAGCACCAATCAAGCGACCACCTGCTGCCAATACCATTTTACCGCCACCTTTCAACATGTCGCGACCTACATTGTCAATGTAAGGACCAGTTACGTTGCGTGAACGACCAACAACGATGTTGTATGTTGATTTTACACCATCACAGCAAGTTCCGTGAG
>JAFYML010000174.1 GCA_017556595.1 Bacteroides sp. | reverse complement strand
CTTTTCTTAGCTTTTCTTGTTTTTCTTTGTTTTCTTCGTATGCTTTATATTGTTTCTTGGTGAAAATCTTCTTCAATTTCTTGTCATACTGCTTTTGAGCCTCTTGGCGTTCGGCCATTTTCTTTTCGGCTTCGGCTTTGAATTGTTCCTTTTGCTCGTCGGTCAACTCTTTTCGTTCGCCCATTGGACGTTGTGGTTAAGCAGCAAATCCGCGTCTGCCTGGACGATTTGCTTGTGCTTTAGCTTGTGGTCGGCCTTGACGAGGAGCTTGCATGCGAGGCATTTCTGTTTTGCCGGCAAACTCTTTGTTCAATTCCAAAAGTTCGGCCTTTTGCTTGTCGTCCAACTCATATTCCTTGGCCATGCGATCGGTCATTCTCTCTGCCATCATTTCGGGATTGTGTTGTTGGTTACTACGTGTTCCTCTCTCTCCTCTTGTTTGTGCCATTGATACTCCGCAAAGTGCGAAAACTGCAATCATTGTAAGCGTAATCTTTTTCATTTTGTTTTTGTTTTTAAATGTGATACGATAAAAATTATATGTTTAAATACCTATTGTTCAATTGCCTTACACCTCTATGACTAACTCGGTGAGTAATGGTTTATTTGTTAAATAGTGATTTTAACATTTTTAAAAATGAAAGTGAGTTTTTAAACATTTATTGGGAATATTCGTTTAGAAACGTAAGAAAATATATACCTTTGTGGTAAAATTGAGTGAATATGAAGTCGATAAAAGAATTATATCGTATAGGTACAGGCCCGTCGAGTAGTCACACAATGGGGCCACGCAAAGCAGCAGAACTCTTTTTGGGTCGTCATCCGGAGGCAAACGCATTCAGAGTGACATTGTATGGTAGTTTGGCCGCAACCGGCAAAGGACACATGACCGATGTAGCCATTACGGAAACACTACAAGCGCATGCACCGCTAACCATTGTTTGGGAACCTAAGATTTTCTTGCCTTTCCATCCCAATGGTATGATGTTTCAGTCGCTGAATCAAGCTGGCGAGGTAACTGATAGCTGGACGGTGTTCAGTGTAGGTGGTGGTGCCTTGGCCGAAGAAACTGATAATATCGATTCTATCAATACCCCCGACGTGTATGATATGAACCGCATGACCGATATCTTGAATTGGTGTGAACATACTGGTAAGAACTATTGGGAATATGTGTTGCAATGCGAAGATAACGATATCTTGGATTATCTGAACGAGGTGTGGAAAACGATGAAAGCATCGGTAGAGCGCGGTTTGGATGCCGAAGGTGTGTTGCCCGGCCCATTGAACTTGCGTAGAAAAGCATCGGCCTATTACATCAAGGCAAGTGGCTATAAAGCTTCGTTGCAAAGTAGAGGTTTGGTGTTCTCGTATGCCTTGGCCGTGAGCGAAGAGAATGCTTCGGGTGGTGTTATTGTAACGGCTCCTACGTGTGGTTCGTGTGGTGTTGTACCAGCGGTACTCTATCACTTGGCCAAAACACGCGAGTTTAGCGATATTCGCATTCTTCGTGCGCTTGCTACGGCCGGTCTTATCGGTAACGTAGTGAAACACAATGCTTCTATCTCTGGTGCAGAAGCTGGTTGTCAGGCCGAGGTTGGTGTGGCTTGCTCTATGGCATCGGCTGCGGCAAACCAACTATTCGGTGGAAGTCCGGCACAGATTGAGTATGCTGCCGAAATGGGATTGGAACACCACTTGGGTATGACATGCGACCCTGTATGTGGATTGGTGCAGATTCCTTGTATCGAACGAAATGCTTATGCGGCTGCGCGTGCATTGGATGCTAACCTCTATTCGTCGTTCACTGATGGTATTCATCGTGTGTCGTTCGACCGTGTGGTAGAGGTGATGAAAGAAACAGGTAATGACCTACCCTCGCTCTATAAAGAGACAAGTGAGGGAGGCTTGGCAAAGGATTACAAACAGATGTAATATATATGTTCTAGCAGACATATACCTTTATAAAAATATAATGGGCGGTAAAATCCGCCCATTTTTATTTAATCATCCATTTTGATTACTTTCCCGTCCTTATTGAATTTTATCGAAACATCGTTGCTCAACTCTATTTTGGTGCGCGTACCTTCGCGTTTTACCTCTGTTATACGCTCGTTGGGGAAGTTGTTTTTTACGTATTGTTTAGCGAATGTGGGCAATAAACCTTCGGGAACAGATCTTCGTCCGCAATCTACTTTTTCCCAATTGCCTTTTCGGTCGAACTTCAGTTCGATGTCATTGGATAGCTTTACCTCGTATTCGGTCGAAAAGATATCTTTTTCTATCTTTATCAGATCGATTTTGCTATTTGGGAAATAGTTTTTAATGAATTGTTGCGACTCTTGTGGCAATTTTTTTACATCCATAGTTACCACATTGCCGGCAAAGGCCATCTGAAGTGTTACGATGGCCATAATAAATAATGATAATACTTTTTTCATAATGCTTCTATTTATAGTGTAAAAACACTCTATAAACAAGGAGCATGAAAAGAAAGTTTGTTGGTTTACGAATTTTCGCTTTCTGCAGGGGTAGTTACCTCCATCATATCTTCTTCGAGCGATATGGTGAGATTGCCATTGGCGCTAATCACAATGCGGATGGGTTGGTATAGGTCGGATTCAGGATGTCCCACACTTGCGGCAAAGCAGATGCCTTGTTCGTTTGTTTCGTTGAATACAATGCCTTCCAGTATGGCTTGTTGTGCAAAGTGAGCATCTACAAGGTGCAGAAAATCTTTCTTTGTAAAGGTGCGCGACACGAGTTGTTTTCCCTCGCAAGTCAACTTCAGCGCAATGCTATTGTCGTAGAATTGTTGTTGTTCATCGTTGGTTACCATGGGCAATGACTCGTCGGCTCGTCTGACGATATGCGATTGGTATTGTTTGCCTTTGTATTCAAAGTTCTCTTTCACTTCCGATGTTTGCATGCGTTGTGGCCCTTCGCTCACGGCTTCTGCGGTGGTAGTAGCCATTCTTGTTTCTTGCGATTGATTGTTCGATGACGATGAGCCACAAGCGGTGAGCATCAATGACGACACTATTAGTGCATAAATGTTGTTTTTCATACTGAATATTTTTATTCTAAGAGCAAAAGTAGCGATTAATGCCGAATAAACCACATATTTTAAATAAAAAAATAGGCACAAGGTAAAAACCTCGTGCCTATTGTATTGTTTAATAAGGAATGGAATGGATTAGAAACCACCACCACCATTACGCATATCTGCTTGTTGCTTTTGATACTTTTCATATTGCTCAGGAGTCAAAATTTCTTTGAACTTCTTGTCGCGAGCTTCAGTCAACTTTTGCATCTTAGCCATGAAAGCTTGACGTTCTTCATCACCCATTTCCATGAAGTTCATAGGGCTTGAGAACATTTCCTTAGAGAATTCTTTGTTTACTTCCAAAACCTTAGCTTCTTGGTCTTTGGTCAATTCGTATTGACTTACCATGTGTTCTGTCATGAACTTAGCCATTTCCTTAGGATCCATTTGCATAGGACCTTGAGCCATTGCTACGCCTGCATAAGTAAATACAGCAGTGATTAAAAGTAATAATTTCTTCATTGTGTTTTGTTTTTAATAGTTATACATAAGTTAGTTAACAAGGTTTCTAATTCTGTCAACACTTATTTGACATATAAGTGCCTAAAAGGTTTATTAACAAATGTATTTTTTAACATTTTTAAAGGATTAAACCTTAATTAAGTGCTTTTTCCACTACAAAGATACTAAAAAATTTAATTAAACACTATCAATGCGAAAGAAAAATCGAAAATAATACGACATTTTATTCTAAAAATAGAAAAACTATTACTACTTTTGTCGCTCATTACAACGAAAACAATAAGAATTATGAGTAATAAACAAAAAAGATATTTATTGCCCGAGGACGAAATTCCTCGCTACTGGTATAATATTCAGGCGGATATGGTAAACAAACCTATGCAGCCATTGAATCCTGAAACAAAGGAACCTTTGAAACCGGAAGACCTCTATCCTATCCTTTCGAAGGCGGTGTCTCACCAAGAATTGGATATGGAGAATGCTTGGATAGAGATTCCTGAAGAGGTGCGCGAGATGTATAAGTATTATCGTAGCACTCCGCTTGTGCGTGCCTATGGTCTTGAAAAGGCTTTGGGAACACCAGCACATATCTATTTTAAGAACGAGAGTGTGAGCCCAATGGGTAGCCACAAGTTGAATTCGGCCATTCCGCAAGCTTACTATTGCAAGCAAGAGGGTGTGACAAATGTTACTACCGAAACCGGTGCCGGACAATGGGGTGCATCGTTATCGTATGCTGCACGCTTGTTTGGTTTGGAGGCTGCTGTATATCAAGTAAAGGTGAGCTACGAACAAAAGCCTTATCGTCGTAGCATTATGCAAACCTATGGTGCGCAAGTAACTCCCTCGCCTTCAATGTCTACCCGTGCCGGTAAAGATGTGCTTACTGCTCATCCTAACCACCAAGGTTCGTTGGGTACAGCCATTTCAGAGGCAATCGAGTTGGCTAAAACAACACCTAATTGTAAATATACACTTGGTTCGGTGTTGAGCCACGTTACGTTGCACCAAACTGTCATTGGTCAAGAGGCTGAAAAGCAAATGGAGATGGCTGGCGAATATCCCGACATGGTGATTGCTTGCTTTGGTGGTGGTTCAAACTTTGGTGGTATTGCATTCCCCTTTATGCGTCACAATATCCTTGAGGGAAAGAAAACTCGCTTCATTGCCGCCGAACCTGCTTCGTGTCCGAAGTTGACACGCGGTAAGTTCCAATACGACTTTGCCGACGAAGCTGGCTACACACCTATGTTACCTATGTACACTTTAGGACATAAATTTGCTCCTGCTAATATCCATGCCGGTGGTTTGCGCTATCATGGTGCCGGAGTTATCGTGTCGCAATTGCTTAAGGATGGTTTAATGGAAGCTGTCGATATCAATCAATTAGAATCGTTTGATGCCGGCGTGTTGTTTGCACAAGCCGAGGGTATTATCCCCGCTCCTGAATCGTGTCATGCCATTGCTGCTACCGTTCGCGAAGCATTGAAGTGCAAAGAAACTGGCGAAGAGAAGGTGATTCTTTTCTGCTTGTCTGGTCATGGCTTGATAGACATGGCTTCGTACGACAAGTATCTCGCAGGCGACTTGGTGAACTATCAACTCTCCGACGAGGACATTCAGAAGAACTTGTAATCGGTTATTTATACCGAACACATATTTACCAAAACTTATTATGGTGGGCATCATATTCGAAGCCCACCATTTTCATTTTCTCCAATATCTCCTCTTTGGACAGGTCGAGGTCTTCGCACAATTCGTCGAGCGAAGCATATTGGTCGCGTAGCTTCATGTTCAAGAAGCTATATAGCATCATAGGGTCTTGTGGTATCATGTTCGTTTAATTCTTTACACGTTGGGTTAAGATGACGTAAATTACTACCGGTGCACCAATGAATGGTGTAACGGCATTTAAGGGGATAATGCCTCCCTCGCCCGGCAAAACACAAATCAAGTTGCAAAGCAATGCCACGGCACTTCCGCATAAGATGGTGAAGGGCAACAAGACGCGATGATTGGCCATACCAAGCAGCATGCGGGCAATGTGAGGAACGGCCAAGCCAATGAACGAAATTGGCCCACAGAAAGCTGTGGTAATGGCTGTGAGTAAGCCGGTAACGAGCAACAACGCATTACGAACGCGGTGGGTGTTAATGCCCAAGTTCT
>JAFYML010000013.1 GCA_017556595.1 Bacteroides sp. | reverse complement strand
GCATGCCCCAACTATCATGGGGCGGCGGTATATGCAACCGTAAGCAACACACTCCATAGCGAGGGTTTATGGCAAGAAATTGATGCTTTCACACGCGAGCTGCAAGCTACCGAAACCGTAGATAGCATTAAGCAACAAACGGCTATTGTAGCTACTCGCGAAGCCTATCGTGCTTGTGGGAAAGACCCCAGTCGATATCGTCCAAGCGCCGAAGCGTTGCGCCGCCGATTACTTCGTGGATTGGATTTGTATCAAATAGATACGTTGGTGGATTTAATTAACCTAGTTTCTCTCCGCACCGGATACTCCATTGGCGGCTTCGATGCCGACAAGATTCAAGGTAATCATCTCTGCCTAGGTATAGGAAAAGCCGATGAAGCATTCGAAGGCATTGGCCGAGGACCACTTAACATCGATGGCTTACCCGTTTATCGCGATGCCATTGGCGGCATAGGCACTCCAACAAGCGACCACGAACGTACAAAGATGGGATTGGGAACCACACATATCCTCGCCCTAATCAATGGATATAGCGGCAAGCAAGGATTGCAAAAGGCGGCAGAAATGACGCTCGATTTATTAAAGAAGTATGCCGATGCCACCGAAGGAGAAATTGTACTATACTAACGCATTTCCCTGTTTTATCTTTTTATCATTACAACAAATTGGCAGAAGCTTATAGCAACTTTTGCTACGAACTTATGCTATCCACATTAAACATCGCTAAATCAAACACTTAGAGTTTCCACGAGTTTCTGCTAATGGAAACGACAGTTTCCAGACATGGAAACGCGCGTTTCCTAACGAGGAAACGGCAGTTTCCTAACGGAGAAACGAGCGTTCCTCTCGGAGGGAAACAGCTACAAGATTAGATTCTTTGATATTTAGATTGCAACTGTCTATGATTTTCCTTTAAGCAATATAATTATCCATTCGGATAGTAGGATTGCTACGAAAAAGGTATTATCTTTACCGCATCATACAATAAACAATTTGTAAATACTATGGAAAATAAAATCGACTACAACGAGGTGCCCTTCAACTTCGGACATTGTGCCGTGAGCACTTGCCCAAAACGCGAAACATGCTTGCGCTTCCTTGCTTGGCAACAAGCACCGGCCGAGCGGCCTTTTCTTTCGTTAATAAACGCACGTTACTTGGAAGCACGAGGAAACAAATGCAATAAGTATCTATCCAACACACCCGTTCGCTACGCCCGTGGATTCATCAATTTAACGAAATCGCTAACCGTGGCCGCCGCCGATAGATTTAGGAACAGAATGATTGGCCAATTTGGGCGGAAGGTTTACTACCAAATTCGCAAAGGAGAAAGATTGATTCACCCCGACGAGCAACAACTCATCGTGTCGTTAGTAAAATCGTTAGGGGTAGAAATTGCCGATTGTTTCGATGCCTACGAAGAGGCTTACGACTGGAAGGGGTAATTACGCTTGTAGGCTTTCCAACTCGATAGAGGCCTCTTCCCACGCTTCGACGGCCTTGTCCAATTGTTGCTTTAAGCGGGTATGACGCTCGTATAACGTCATGTCCGACGCGCCTTCGGGAGTAGCCATTTGTGCTTCGAGCATAGCAATAGCAGCTTCGGTTTGTTCGATTTCGGCTTCGCAATCGGCTACACGACGTTCAACCTTCTTTAGTTTCTTATTCAACTCCTTCTGCTGCTCATAACTCAACTTGGCGGCCGATGGTTGCGCCTCGATAGATGGTTGATTCTTGCTTTGTGTGGGCGACGCAGATAGTTGCAACTCGGCAAGGTTATCAATTTGCTTCTTTTGCAAGAAATCGTAGATACCGCCCAAGTGTTCTTTTACTTGTCCGCCTCCAAACTCGTACACCTTTGTTACTAAGCCATCGAGGAAGTCGCGGTCGTGACTTACAACGATTACCGTGCCGTCGAACTCGCGGATTGCCTCTTTCAAGATATCCTTCGAACGCATGTCAAGGTGATTGGTTGGCTCGTCGAGGATAAGGAAATTTACTGGCTCGAGCAGCAATTTAATCATAGCCAAGCGGGTGCGTTCGCCACCGCTAAGTACCTTAACCTTCTTTTCAGATGCTTCGCCACCAAACATGAAAGCACCCAAGATGTCGCGTATCTTCAAACGAATATCGCCTACGGCCACGCGGTCGATAGTATCAAATACCGTCAACGACTCGTCGAGCAATTGTGCTTGATTTTGAGCAAAATAGCCCAATTGAACGTTATGGCCTAAGGTTAGTTTGCCGGTATAGTCGGCTATCTCGTCCATAATACACTTTACCAACGTAGATTTTCCTTCGCCATTCTTACCCACGAAGGCTACCTTTTCGCCGCGATTGATGGTTAGGTTTACATGGTCGAACACTAAATGATTGCCATACGCTTTACGTACATCCTCACAAATAACGGGGTAATTACCACTACGACTACTACATACAAATTTCAAACGCAAGGCCGAATTATCCACTTCGTCCACCTCAATACGTTCAATCTTCTCCAACTGCTTGATACGACTTTGCACTTGCACAGCCTTCGTAGCTTTATAGCGGAAACGTTCGATGAAAGCCTCGGTATCTTCAATCTGTTTTTGCTGATTTTCGTAGGCACGAAGTTGTTGCTCGCGACGTTCTTGGCGCAAGGTCACGAACTCATCGTACTTCACCTTATAATCATAGATGCGGCCGCACGAGATTTCCATGGTGCGCGTGGTGACATTATTCAAGAAAGCGCGGTCGTGGCTCACCAACACCACCGCATTGGCCTTGGTAGCAAGGAAGTTTTCCAACCATTGGATACTTTCAATGTCAAGGTGATTGGTAGGCTCGTCCAATAATAACACATCGGGACGACGAAGCAAGAGTTTAGCCAACTCGATACGCATACGCCAACCACCCGAAAATTCGCTTGTTGGTCGGTTAAAATCGGCACGACTAAAACCAAGTCCTTGCAAGGTACGTTCTAATTCGGCTTGATAATTGGTGCCTCCCATCATAAGGAAGCGCTCGTTTTCGTGCGTAAAGCGATCGATAAGTTTTTGGTAGTCGGGACTATCATAATCGGTGCGGTCGGCCAATTGTTGATTCATTCGTTCCAACTCAGCTTGCATCTCAAAGATATGTTCGAAAGCCAATTCGGCCTCTTGCAACACGGTACGTTCATCGGCAAGTTTCATTACTTGCGGCAAATAGCCAATGGTACATTCGCGTGGGATGGCTACAACGCCCTCAGTGGGGCGTTGCAAACCAGCCAATATCTTGAGCATAGTCGATTTGCCCGCACCATTTTTACCAACAAGTGCAATGCGGTCTTTCTTATTCACCACATAGCTCACCTCTTGGAAAAGTGGCGTAGCATTAAACTCTACCTTAAGTCCTTCTACCGAAATCACTTCTTAGAATAATTTATTAGGATATACACCTGCGGCTACAAGTTCCTTAATCTTTTCTACTACGGCCGGGCGATCTTCTGGATAAGTTACACCAAACCATTTGCTAGTAGTATCGAGCACCTCTACTGTAGCTGTACCTTCGGCAATGAGCTTATCTACTACGAAAGGAATAAAGAATTCGCTCTTCAAGTTTTCCATGTTTTGTGGATCGCTAAGGAATTGCACGAACAAATCGGCGCTATATGCAAAGTAATCGGGAGTAAAGCCCCAGAAATTCATACTTACCGGTGTATTCTCGGGAGTAGCTGTCCACTCACCATTATCATCGATATACTTCACTTCACCATCCATGCGTTGAATCTTAGTACGCTCCACAACCGAAGTAAGCATGCGATTTTCGTCTGTACCACAAATACCGCGCGACACAGTACCACTCTCGCTCAATGTATTACCTACACGGAAGCCAACCATAGCATAACGATTCTTTGAGCCTTCGGGCAAAGATGAGAGGAATTGAGCCATTGAACGATACGAATCGCTTCCATAGAAGTCATCGCAATTGATTACGGCAAATGGTTCGTTGATAACAGGCGCACCCATCATAACGGCATGGTTAGTACCCCATGGTTTTACACGGTCTTCAGGACATGTAAAGCCTTCGGGCAATGCGTCGATGCTTTGGAATACTAATTCGCAAGGGATGTGACCTTCATATTTAGAGATAATTTTTTCGCGAAAATCTTGTTCAAACTCTTTACGGATAACAAATACCAACTTTCCAAAGCCAGCCTTAATTGCATCATAAATAGAGTAATCCATGATTGTTTCTCCATTAGGACCGAGGCCATCGAGTTGCTTCAAGCCTCCATAACGACTACCCATACCGGCAGCCAATAAGAAAAGAGTAGGTTTCATATCTTAAGTGTTTAAAAGTTTTCTGCCGCAAAGATAGGCATTTTTAATGATGAATGATGAATTTTGGATTATGAATTATGACTATACCTTGGTGCTAAAGACCAAAAGAGGCTTTGACTAACCAAAGGAAAGTAATAATAAATTCATCAGAAAGGATAACCAATGGCGAAATGTAATGCCAAATTATCTTTAAACTTAGGCATGTTGAAATATCCACTACGACCATTATCGTATGGATAGTGCAAGCCAATTCCCAAATCCAAACGGAATACCAAGAAATCCATATCGTAACGCACGCCTACACCGGTACCCAATGCTATTTGGTCAATGAAATGCTTAGCAATTAACTCTCCGCCAGGGCGCCCTTCATCCTTACGCAACAACCATACGTTACCCGCATCCAAGAAGGTTGCACCATGCAAATCGCCTATTATACGAAAACGATACTCTAAATTTGCTTCCAAGCGAACATCACCCACATGATTGATGAAATTGTACGAACCATCGCCTGCATAATAGCTACCCGGTCCTAAGCTACGTGCCGAAAATGCACGCACACTATTCGCACCTCCGATATAGAATTGTTCGGTATAAGGAGCTGTTGTAGCGTTTCCATACGACCATATAACACCAGCAGCAAAGCGTGTTGCCACCGAATTGTTTCTATCCATTC
>JAFYML010000173.1 GCA_017556595.1 Bacteroides sp. | reverse complement strand
GTTATAGTAATCTTTGGCCAATGTACCAGGTCCAGCTGTTTCGGGCAATACGATAATACCTGCATGGTCGGTACCCAAACCGATTTCATCTTCGGCACAAATCATTCCGTTCGATTCTACGCCACGTAATTTCGACTTCTTGATGGTGAAACATTCGTCGCCGTCGTAGAGTTTAGTACCCAATGTAGCTACCACCACTTTTTGTCCGGCAGCCACGTTCGATGCACCACACACAATTTGCACAGGTTCGCCCTGTCCTAAGTTAACGGTAGTGACGTGCATGTGGTCCGAATTGGGATGCGCTTCACAAGTAAGCACCTCGCCAATAACCAAACCTTCCAAGCCGCCTTTAATGGTTTGTACTTCTTCTACGCTGCCGGTTTCCAAGCCTATTGAAGTGAGCGCAGCAGCTACTTCGTCGGGCGTCAGATTGAAATCGACATACTCTTTTAGCCAATTATACGAGATATTCATATGATATAGATTTTTATTATTCAAATTTTGACTTGCAAAGGTAATAAGTTTTTTTGATTTGCATTATCTTTGTAGCCATAAAAACACATTTACACCGTATGGAATCATTCTCATTCAGCAAAACCGAAACCATCTTACTGCTTATAGCAGCACTATTTCTTATTATTCAAACTGTTTATTACCTATATATTTATAACAGAATCTATTGTCGAAACAAAGCTATTAGGCAAAACGGTATTCACTTTACGAAGGAGCAACCGCCCATCTCGGTAATTATCAGCGTGCGCGATGAAAGCAAGTATCTACACGAATGCTTGACAAGCATCTTAAGCCAAGATTATCCGCAATTCGAGGTTATCGTTATCAACGATGGCGATAATGACGATAGCGAAAACATTATCTTGCCGCTGGAAAACCAATACAACAACCTATATCATAGCTTTGTGCCCGACACTTCGCGTTACCTCAGCCGCAAGAAGTTGGCACTGACCATCGGCGTGAAGGCTGCCAAGTACGATTGGATTGTGGTGACCGAACCGAACTGCATGCCCACAAGCAATCAATGGTTGAAAACATTGGCACGCAACTTCACCTCGCGCACCGAAGTAGTGTTGGGATACAGCAATTACAAGTACGATAAGAGTTGGACGAATCGCTGCATCAGTTTCGACAACTTGTTCCAATCAATGCGTTATTTAGGATTTGCCTTGTTGGGCAAACCATACATGGGTATTGGACGCAACATTGCCTACCGCAAGGAGTTGTTCTATCAACAAAAAGGGTTCTCGGCACACTTGAACTTGCAACGAGGCGACGACGACCTTTTCATCAATCAAATAGCCAACAAGGAGAATACACGTGTGGAAACAGCACCTGAAGCCGTAGTACAAACAAGCAATGTTGAGATGGCTAAGGATTGGTACACAGAGAAGATTGGTTATGCCGGTACAGCCACGTTGTTGAAGGGTAATCAGCAGTTATTGTTAGGCACAGAAACGACTACACGTTTGTTGTTCCATGCATGTTGGGTAGCGGGAACAGTGATTGGCATTGTGCAAGGCCATTGGTTGGTAGCTGCCATTTCGTTGTTGCTCGGTTTAATAAAATGGGGTATTCAAGGAGCCGTTATTAACCTCTCAGCCAAGGCTTTGAACGAGCCACGTCGCTATTACCTTACCTTGCCCATCTTTGATTTCCTTCAACCCCTACAATCGCTCTGTTGGAAGGTTTGCAGCCGATTTAAGAAAAACAACAAACTTGATTAAACGCAGACCAGCATTCTACTCGTAACGCATGGAGGTGGCGGGGTGGATGCGTGTGATGAGGTAAGAAGGGAGAATCAATATTAATACAGAGGCTAATAATGTACCGCCATTAAGCAATAGGATGTGCCAAATACTTAAGGAAACAGGCACACAATCCATGTAGTAATTCGCCGGATCGAGTGGGAATAGATGGAACCAATGCTGAATGGCATAGAAGCCTAAGCCAACCACATTACCCCAAAACATACCTTTGCCCACAAGGAACACGGCAAACCAAAGGAATTGGTGGCGAATGGTGGTGTTATTGGCACCCAACGACTTCAATACGCCTATCATAGAGGTGCGCTCTATAATGATAATCAGCAAGCCCGAAATCATGGTAAAGCCCGAGATACCTATCATCAGTACTAAAATGACCCAAATGTTTACATCTAACACCTCGAGCCACCCAAAGATATGAGAGTTTATCTGCTCTACGTTGCGCACACATAGGCTTTGTCCGTTGCTATCTTTCGTATTGTAAAATTTATCTGATAGGTCGTAGGTAGCCTCATCCAATAGGTCATAATTGTGTAGCATTACCTCTATACCGCTCACTTGTCCTTTTTCCCATCCATTTAAGCGGTTCACCAAATGCAAATCGGTAATGAGGAATTGACTATCGAATGCCGAGAAATTGGTTTGATAGATGCC
>JAFYML010000172.1 GCA_017556595.1 Bacteroides sp. | reverse complement strand
CTTGCAAATCAACGAAGAAAAGCCTATCGTAATGGAAGTTCCAGTACAATTGGAAGGCTTGGCAGAAGGTGTGAAAGCCGGTGGTAAGTTGCAATTGCAAATGCGTAAGTTGAAAGTGAAAGCTCTTTATACTAACATCCCAGAGAAACTTATCGTAAACGTATCTCACTTGGGATTGGGTAAGGCTATCCAAGTAAAAGAATTGGCATTCGAAAACCTCGAACTCCTCAACGCAAAAGAAGCTGTTGTTTGTGCAGTTAAATTGACTCGTGCTGCCCGTGGTGCTGCTGCCGCTGCTGCTGCAGGTAGATAATAGAGACAATATAAAACATAAAAGAGAGCGGATTAAGCGCGGACAACTTCCGCGACAATCCGCTCTTCTTATTTATTAAAAGCAACAACATGTTTCTTCAAATACAAAAAATTATTTCTCAAGTAGGGAAAAAACTTTTTCCCTTCATGGAAAATAAAAAAGCTGAAACAAACGAAATGAAATATCTAATAGTAGGATTAGGAAATATAGGCCCCGAATACCACGAAACCCGACACAATATCGGATTCATGGTAGTAGATGCATTAGCAAAAAAAGCAGGTATCACCTTCAAAGATGGCAGATACGGATTCACCACAACCCTATCCGTAAAAGGAAGACAACTGGTACTACTCAAACCATCGACCTACATGAACCTAAGCGGAAATGCCGTACGCTATTGGATGCAAAAAGAAAACATTGCGTTGAAAAATGTGCTAGTTGTAGTAGACGATTTGGCACTACCCTTCGGCACATTACGACTGAAAGGTAAAGGTAGTGATGCCGGACACAACGGATTGAAACACATCGCCGACATACTTGGTACACAAAACTATGCACGCCTACGTTTCGGCATCGGAAACGATTTTCCTCGCGGTACACAAGTTGACTACGTATTAGGACACTTCACCGACGAAGATTGGAAAACAATGCCCGAACGATTGGAAACAGCAGGCGAAATCGTAAAAAGTTTCTGCTTAGCAGGTATCAACATAACCATGAACCAATACAACAAAAAATGAGCGAAGCAAGAATAGACAAATGGATGTGGGCAGTGCGCATATTCAAAACACGCACCATAGCTGCTGAAGCCTGCAAAAAAGGGCGCGTAACCATCAATGGCGCGCAAGCAAAAGCTGCACGAATGGTGAAGCCCGGCGATATAGTAGCCGTAAAGAAGCCACCCATCACCTACTCGTTCAAAGTATTACAAACCATCGAAAAACGTGTCGGTGCTAAATTAGTAGCCGAAATGATGGAAAACGTTACAACGCCCGACCAATACGAATTGCTCGAAATGAGCCGCATCAGCGGATTCGTAAACCGAGCAAAAGGTACCGGACGACCAACAAAAAAAGACCGACGAAGTTTGGAAGAATTCACTACACCCGAATTCATGGACGACTTCGATTTTGACTTTGATTTTGACGAAGAAGAGGAATAACATTTAGCGATTACAGAAATATGGCAGAAAAGATTAAATGGGGATTCATCGGATGTGGCGAAGCTACTAAATATAAAAGTGGGCCAGCCTTTCAAAAAATAGAAAACTCTGAAGTTGTAGCCGTAATGAGCCGTAAACTTGAGAAGGCAGAAAAATATGCCAAAGAACGCGGCATTGCACGTTGGTACGACGATGCACAAATGTTGATAAACGACCCTGAAATAAATGCCGTTTACATCGCTACCCCACCCTCTTCACATGCCACCTACGCCATCATGGCTATGAAAGCAGGAAAAGCTGTTTACATAGAAAAGCCAATGGCCGTAACCTACGAAGAATGTTGCCGAATCAATCGTGTATCACAAGAAACAGGCATGCCTTGTTTCGTTGCCTACTACCGTCGTTATCTTCCTTATTTCCAAAAAGTAAAAACATTAGTCGAAGAAGGCAGTATTGGTAACATAATAAACATACAAGTACGTTTTGCGCAACCACCTAGAAGCCTCGACAGGAAAGAAGGTATTTTACCTTGGCGTTTGCAACCCGACATTGCAGGCGGCGGCTATTTCTACGACCTTGCACCGCACCAAATAGATTTGTTGCAAGAAATTTTCGGATGCATTCTCGAAGCAAGCGGATACAAGAGCAACCGTGGAGGATTGTATAACACAGAAGATAGCATTAGCGCTTGTTTCCAATTTGAAAATGGATTAGTAGGTAGTGGTTCATGGTGTTTTGTTGCACACGAATCGGTAAAAGAAGATCGCATTGTAATTGTTGGCGATAAAGGTTCGCTAAGTTTCTCTGTTTATACATACGAACCTATAACGTTGCACACCGAAGAGGGATGCAAAGAAATCAAAGTAGAGAATCCCACCTATGTGCAACAACCTTTAATCCAAGCAGTTGTTGACCACTTGTTAGGAAAAAGTATTTGTACTTGCGATGGTGAAAGTGCAACACTTACCAATTGGGTGATGGATAAAATCTTAGGAAAGCTGTAATCGTATCAAATTAAGCATTTATCAAGCTAAACACATCTTTTGTTTCACCAACTACCCAAAGAACATCTCCATTCATCAGGGGGTCATTGGGTGTAGGATCGTGTAACGATTCATCATCGTGTTCAATACCAGCTACTAAGCAATGATATTTTTGGCGAATACCCGAATCTTTGAGTGTCTTGCCTAAGAAAGGAGAATTTTCATCGATAAGCAATTGACGAAGAATCATTTCACTCTTCTCAAATTCGTCAACATCGATAATAGCTACACATTGTTTCATAGCTTCTCCAAAGAGTATTTGTTGCTCATCGGTACCAATTACTTGAAGTTTATCTGTAGGGAAAAGACGAACATTAGCACCTGGTATATTAATTCGCTTATTGCCGCGCAAAATAGAGACTACATGTACTCCATATTTTTGTCCAAAGCACAATTCACCCAATGTTTTGCCCGCCCAATCCGATTCGTTTGGAAGTTCATAATCGGCAATGTGCATATCTTTCGAAAGCAAACGTCCGGCATAAGCAGGTTTCTTTTTTCCTAAGTATTCGGCATGCATTTCGCGCGAACGCAAATTTTGGAAGAAAGTACGTTCAATCATAATAGAATGCTTTTTCAGCATACGCGACATAACCATCAGTATTACTAATAATAGTGCTATACCAAATACCAATCCTACGGAGACTTTAACCAACGAAGCAATAATAAACATTACAAACGACACGGCAAGCATAACGCGTGCTACTTGTATTTCAACTAATGGTGCTCGATTATTTTTTCTTTCGCGCCACATTGTATGAAACTCATTCGAGTGATTTTTCTTAATCATTATTGCACGTAAAAATGGTGCTACGAAAATAATAATTAGTATAGCAGCTAATATAGACGCCCAAATCTCTGGAAGATTATTTTTCAGCAAAGGTACAAGGAAGCGGAATGATAAGGCTATAATAGCCACACAAACAATTGAATAGACGATAATTATTCGCAACAAAGCAATAATCAATTTACGCCAAATACTTTCATGATTCAACGATTGTGGGGCTAAAGCATAGCGCGATATAAATGCCATCCATTTTTGAGGAAGATGTTTATCGGCATATTCGGAAGCGGGGCCTGCCAATCGAATCATGTAAGGTGTTAAGAAAGTGGTAATAACCGATACTGCTACTACAATGGGATAAAGGAAATGGCTAGTTACATGTAATGTTACACCCAAGGATGCAATAATAAAAGCAAACTCACCTATTTGCGTCAAACTAAATCCGCATTGCATCGCTATTTTCAATGGTTGGCCCGCTAGCAAAACACCCAACGTACCAAAGAAAGATTGTCCAAGGATAATAGTTAGCGTTATCACGATGATTGGTATAGCATACTCGGCAATCATAGCCGGATCGACCATCATACCTACCGATACGAAGAATATGGCGCCAAACAAATCTTTCACAGGTTTTACCAAGTGTTCGATGCTTTCAGCTTCGATTGTTTCGGCTAAAATTGAGCCCATAATAAACGCACCGAAAGCCGGCGAAAAGCCAAAATGTGCGGCCATTACTACCATACCAAAGCATAATCCCAACGACACAATAAGCATTGTCTCTTCGCTCATCAGTTTGCGCATTCGTTTCAAAAACACGGGTATAAGGTATAAGCCTACAACAAACCATAAAATCAAGAAAAAGAACAATTTACCTATGCTAACTAGCATCTCTGTTCCTTCAAAATGATTGCTAACAGCCATAGTAGAAAGCATCACCATTAGCACAATGGCAAGTATATCTTCAAGGATAAGAATGCTCAGCACCAATCCGGCGAATTTCTGTTTGCTCAATCCCAAATCATTGAAGGCTTTATAGATAATTGTAGTGGACGACATGGCTATCATACCACCCAAAAAGATGCAATCCATTTGCTTCCATCCAAAGCACATGCCTACGCAAATCCCAACAATTATCATGCTAAAAATAATGGTCAGCGCAGCTATTATGGCCGTAGCACCTACTTTGACTATTTTTTTGAAACTAAACTCTAAACCTAATGCAAATAGAAGAAAGATTACACCTATATCCGCCCATGTTTGAATATTTGCCGTATCGCCTACCGATGGTGTATAGGGCATATGAGGACTTGCCAAAAATCCGGCAACAATATAGCCCAGCACCAATGGTTGTTTCAGCTTTTTGAAAAGCAACGTCATGATACCGGCACAAATCAAAATCAATGCCAAATCGGCAATCAATGGTGCTAAGTGCGACATAGTTATTCTCTTTTTTAAAACATCTGCAAAGATAATTCAAACCAAATGTAGCACAAAAGAAGAAGGATATTTTTTTCTTCCAAAAAGGGAAAAAATATTTTCCCTTAAGTGAAAGCAAAAAGAGGAGAATTTAATTGCCGAAAAATTTCTTTATTCAAAGAATAATACGTTCCTTTGTAGAGTTTTTACACACTTAAAAAATTAACATTAATCATTTATAAATTTATCATCATGAAGATTTCACACATTGAGCATTTAGGTATTGCTGTGAACAGCATTGAAGAGGCTTTGCCTTACTACGAAAACGTATTGGGTTTGAAGTGTTACAACATTGAAATAGTTGAAGACCAAAAAGTAAGAACAGCTTTCTTGAAGGTAGGCGACGTTAAGATTGAGTTGCTCGAACCAACAAGCCCTGAAAGCACTATTGCTAAGTTCATCGAAAAGAACAATGGTAATGGTGGTATGCACCACTTGGCATTTGCCGTAGAAGATGGCGTAGCAACTGCACTTGCCGATGCTGAAGCAGCAGGCATTCGTCTCATCGACAAAGCTCCTCGCAAAGGTGCTGAAGGTTTGAACATTGCTTTCCTTCACCCAAAGTCAACTCTCGGCGTATTGACTGAACTTTGTGAAAATCCAAACAAGTAAAAAAAATCACTTAACTAATTTATAAATCAACTCATATGAGTAACCAACTTGAAAAAATTAAAGAGCTTATCGAGCTTCGCGCTCAAGCTCGTTTGGGTGGTGGAGAAAAAGCCATCGAAAAACAACATGCGAAAGGCAAATATACTGCCCGCGAACGCATTGCCCAATTGCTCGACGAAGGTAGCTTCGAGGAAATGGACATGTTTGTAAAACACAGATGTACTAACTTCGGTCAAGACAAGAAGCATTACTTGGGCGACGGTGTAGTAACTGGTTGCGGTACTATCGAAGGCCGCTTGGTATATGTTTTTGCACAAGACTTCACCGTATTTGGTGGTTCATTGTCAGAAACTATGGCACAAAAAATCTGCAAGGTAATGGATATGGCCATGAAGATGGGTGCTCCTGTTATCGGTATTAACGACTCGGGTGGTGCACGTATCCAAGAAGGTATCAACGCACTTGCAGGCTATTCAGAAATTTTCCAACGCAACATTATGGCATCGGGTGTAGTACCACAAATCTCTGGTATCTTCGGTCCTTGCGCAGGTGGTGCTGTTTACTCACCAGCTTTGACTGACTTTATCTTGATGACCGAACAAAACAGCTACATGGTCCTCACAGGTCCAAAAGTTGTTAAGACTGTTACAGG
>JAFYML010000171.1 GCA_017556595.1 Bacteroides sp. | reverse complement strand
ATGCTGTAGAGTTGTCCGTCGGAGGTAAAGGTATAGGTAAAACCTTCGCCGCTTACGATAATGGCATCGGCCGTTT
Organism: Bacteroides sp.; assembly: GCA_017556595.1. Lineage (GTDB taxonomy): Bacteria > Bacteroidota > Bacteroidia > Bacteroidales > Bacteroidaceae > Bacteroides. The sequence continues at coordinate 3,437 of JAFYML010000171.1, read as the reverse complement.
TGTTCAGTGTGGCTTTACCTATGGTTTTGTCGCTAACAATAGCGGCTTGCTTCCAAGGTAGTTCCAACTGATCCCATGCCATAACGGTACCCTTCTCTGCCCAAATCTCGTCGGCCGACAAGCTGCTTGTAAGCATCAGGCGATACTCGCAACCGGGCTTAATAGTGGGGCGTTGATAGGGCAAGGTGATTACTTTCTTGCTCAATGGCTCGAGGTCTAAAGCGAGCTGGCCTTCTTGCAAGCAGACATCGTCTTCGTACAAAGCCCACTTGAAGTCGTAATAAGAGGCGTTGAGGAAGTGATTGCGGTTCCATACTTCGACAAGGCAATTATCGCCGCTGAGCAGCTTGCACGAGATGGGTTGAGTAGATTTCTGCATTTGATAGATTTCCGGCTGAACGGTTCTGTCTGGCCAAATAGTGCCATAGGTGCGTGCTCCAAGTCCCCAGCTGAAGTATTTATCGCCAAGCACTTCGCTTTCGAAGTTGAGGTTCAACAATTCGCCTTGCTTGCCCGAGATGATGACATTGTCCATCAAGGCATCGCAAATATATACGCGGGTGTCTTGGCCGTGTGTTTGCTCGTTGCGTCCGATATTTACGGGGAATGGCGCATTGATGATATTGCCTTGTGCATCCATAGCGGCTACTTGTGTGCCGTCGATGCTCAGTGTCATCTGCTTGCCATCGTAACTGGCCGCTACATGGTGCCAATTGTATTCCCAATCGGCGGGAAGTTGTGCCTTGAGCTCGTACTTATGGTTACGGGCAACGTTTCGTCCCCAACGAGGTGCGTTGTTATCGGTGGCCGATGCCGGGGCTTTGTCTGTATTGATGTAGAAGATGATTTCTTCCTTTCCGGTTTGTTGTACACCGTATTGCCATTCGCCCTTGGTGACAAACGAACCGCACGAGCTGATAAGCTTGCGTGGGAATACATCGAAGCTGATGGATACAGCATCGTCTGCTATCTCCAGGCAATTGTCGCGATAGACTTCTACCCATTGGTCGTGTCCGTTCAGGTCGATAACGTGATTCTTCTTGTTGCGCTTATCTGTTACGATTTTAGCATTTCCCATGATGTGTGCCATAACATCGTTGGGCGAAGCATCTTTCAAGGCGCGGGCGGTTTGGGTAATTCCTGGTGATACGAAATCCCATACGGCACCACCCATACTGCGTTCGTGGGTATAGACGGCACGCCACATTTCGTCGAACATACCTCCACCGTTACCGGCTACCGAGATGTATTCGTCCATAAACGATGGGCGAACGTCGCCATCGCCATGGAGGCCTACCTTCAAATCGATGGCCAATGCTGTAGGATAGCGAGGGCCAATAATCTCTTCGGCCTTGTGGCTATAGGCATTGCCGCCATACATCCACCAACGGGTGTGGTCGTACTTGCGTCCTTCGTCGATAACATCGCCAATGTTGGGGCCTTCGCCACTTTCGTTACCGGCACTCCAGAACAATACGGCGGGTTGGTTGCGGTCGCGAAGCACCATTCTGCGCACGCGTTCGCGATACATGCCTACGAAGCGTTTGTCGTTCGATACATATTCGGTGGCATGTGCCTCTACACCAGCCTCATCGATGATATAAAGTCCGTAGCGGGCAGCATATTCCAAGTAGCGTGGTGTGGGTGGATAGTGGCTGATGCGCACGGCGTTGAAACCATAGCGTTTCAATATCTGCATGTCTTGCTTGATGAGCTCGTCTGTTACGCGGTGACCATCTTCGGGGTGTTGCATGTGCGAATTTTGCGCATTTACCTTGAGTGGCTTGCCGTTGAGCAGGAATACGTTGTTCACAATTTCTGTCTCCTTAAATCCGACATCTTGGCGTACGTCTTCCATAGCGCTACCCGATAGTTGTGCGCCCGTAGCAGCATCTACAAGGTACATCTTCAGTGTGTAGAGGTTGGGAGTTTCCGCCGTCCACTTAAGGGGATTTTCGATGTATTGTTTCAAATTCAACGATAGTGTATGGTTGCCAGGAGCAAACGAGGCGGCTTGGCTCTCGAACTTAGCAACTACGTTGCCTTCCGAATCGGACAAGACGGCTTGTACCTTCATTGGGGTTTGGATAGGTTGCTCGTCGTAGCTCTTGATGGTGGCTTTGATGTTCAGTTCGGCATTGCGATAATCGTTGTCGAGGTCGGTTGTAACGTACCAATCGAACAAGCGTGTCTTGGGGGTTGAGTAGAGGTACACATCGTCGAAGATACCGGCCAAACGCCAATAGTCTTGGCCTTCCAAGTAGAAGCCATCGGAATACTTCACTACCATCATAGCCAAAGTGTTGCGACCTTTCTTCAGGTAGGGTGTGATGTTATACTCGGCAGGTTCTTGGGCGCCTTCGTTGTAGCCCACTTCCTGACCGTTAATCCACAAGAACGAAGCCGATGCTACCTTTTCAAAGCGTAGGAATACTTCTTCGCCTTTCCAATCGGCAGGGATGGTAAATGTGGTGCGATAGGCCCCAGTAGGATTGTATTCGCGTGGTGTATAGGGAGGATTGGCGTTGAAGGGGGCGCTTACATTGCGGAACAAAGCATCGCCAAAGCCTCGCATTTCCCAATTCGAGGGTACTTCTATCGTACTCCACTTGGAATCTTTGAAATTTTCTTCATAGAAATTGGTGGGAATGCCTTCTACGGTGTCGGCAAAGTAGAATTTCCAATTGCCATTGAGCAACTTGTGATGCTCGGGGATGTAGTAGGCACGAGATTCTTCTTGACCGTATTCGAACACGTCAAGGTTCTCGATATAGTTATAAACATTCCCTATGAAATCTTTTTGCACCTCCTTATTCGATGCATAAGATAGGAAGGTAAACCCCAAACAGAGGGTTAGAACAGAGAGTCTCTTAATCGTCATACGCGGATGGTTTTAGATTTATAAAAGAGGTTAATGTCAACTATGAAAAAATAAGGGCATATCAAAAAGAGGAGAAGCTTACACTCTCAAGTTTTTGATATACCCTTATGCTATTAAAAAAACAACTACTTGCTTAGTAAGAGCGTGCAAAGAGTACGCGACATGCTGATGGCTTGCCGGTTACCATACACTTGCCGGGTTCTTTATCGTCGCCAAGGAAGGTTTCGAATGGCACGCAACGAATGGTTGCCTTGGTTTCTTCCTTAATCTTTTCTTCGGTTTCGGGGGTGCCATCCCAGTGTGCCAAGATAAAGCCTCCTTCTTCTATCTTTTCCTTGAACTCTTCGTAGCTATCTACCTTGGTGATGTGGCTATTGCGGTGGTTCAATGCTTTTTGATAGATGTTGTCTTGGATTTCGTCGAGCAGGTTCTTTACGTATTCTTCGATACCATCGCACGAGCGTGTTTCTTTCTCCAAGGTATCGCGACGCATCACTTCCATAGTGTTGTTTTCGAGGTCGCGGCCACCCATTACAAGGCGTACGGGTACTCCCTT
>JAFYML010000170.1 GCA_017556595.1 Bacteroides sp. | reverse complement strand
CCCGTATTCGTTGCACCGGCCATGGATTTGGATATGTTTGCACATCCTTCAACGCAAAAGAATCTTGAAACATTGCGTTCGTATGGCAATCATATCATTGAGCCAGCATCAGGAGAATTGGCAAGTCATTTGGTAGGGAAGGGTAGAATGGAAGAACCCGATGAAATCATTCGTCATTTGGAAGATTATTTTGCAAGCAAAGATGGCGATTTGAAGGACAAAACCATTTTGATAACAACAGGCCCTACCTACGAAAAGATTGATCCGGTACGCTTTATAGGTAATTATTCATCCGGAAAAATGGGATTTGCATTAGCCGATGAGTGTGCTTCAAGAGGCGCTAAAGTAATATTGGTAGCAGGCCCTACACAACAAAAAACTCGCTACACATCGATTGAACGATACGATGTAGAATCGGCAAATCAAATGTTTGAGGTAGTAAAAGATCAATTTCCTAATGTCGATGCTGCTATCCTTTCGGCAGCAGTGGCCGATTATACACCCGAACAAGTGGCCGATGAAAAAATAAAGCGTGAAAAAACGGGCGAAATGACATTAGCTTTAAAGCCTACTCAAGACATCGCTGCTTTTTTGGGTACTCAGAAAAATAATTTTCCCTTAAGGGAAAAAATATTGGTGGGTTTTGCACTCGAAACAAACAATGAAGAAACAAACGCATTGGATAAACTGAACAGAAAGAATTTAGATTTCATTGTGCTGAATTCATTGAACGATAAAGGTGCTGGCTTCCAATGCGATACAAATAAGGTAACAATTATCGACCGAGAGGGTAGAGAAGAATATCCGCTGAAGTCGAAAGCTGAAGTTGCCCATGATATTGTAAACCATTTAGCTAAAGTGTTGAAGAAGTAATATGTTGCGCTCGTTATTCATACAAAACTATGCTTTGATTGATAGGTTGGATATCGATTTTGAAAACGGTTTCTCGGTAATTACCGGTGAAACTGGTGCAGGAAAATCTATTATCCTTGGTGCAATAGGATTGCTTTTAGGACAACGCGCCGATGTAAAAGCCATTCGTAATGGTGCAACTAAATGTGTTATCGAAGCACATTTCGATGTAGCTCCCTATCAGTTGCAAACACTATTCGATGAGAATGAATGGGAGTATGAAGACGAATGTATCATCAGACGCGAATTGTCTGCAACGGGTAAGAGTCGTGCATTTGTAAACGATTCGCCAGCTTCATTAGCGCAAATAAAGGAATTGGGCGAACTGCTTGTCGATGTACATTCTCAACATCAAAACCTGTTGTTAAGCAATGAAGGATTTCAAATCAAAGCACTCGATGTAATTGTACATAACGAGCAATTGCTATCCGAATATCGCTCGTTGTATAACGATTGGAAACAAGCTAAACAACAATTGGCTTTGCTTGTGGAAGAGGCTGATAAGAATAGAGCCGACGAAGATTATTATCGCTATCAAGTAGAGCAACTTGAAAATGCGCACTTGGTAGATGGCGAGCAAGAAGAGTTGGAAGAAGAATCGGAAATCCTTAACCATGCAGAAGAGATAAAAGCACAACTTTACAAAGTAGAGCAAATCACTATGTCGGATGATGCATGTTTGTTGTACGGATTGAAAGAGTGTGTTAATGCTATGCAAGCATTGAACAATGTATATCCCGATTCGTCAGAATTATCCGATAGGCTTGAAAGTTGTTACATTGAATTGAAAGATATTGCCGAAGAGGTTGCGAGTAAAAACGAACGGATAGAATTTAATCCAAACAGATTGGAAAAGGTTACCGACAGATTGAATTTAATCTATTCTTTGCAACAAAAATATCGCGTTAATAGTATAGCCGAGTTGCTTGCCCTTCAAGAAGAATTTGCAACTAAACTATCGGCAATTTCATCATCGGATGAAACAATTCAACAATTGCAAAAGCACGTAGGGAACCTATTTGCAGAAGTGATTGCTAAAGCTGATAATATATCGAAGCAAAGAAAAAGTGCATCTGAAGTTATTGAAAAACAGATGTGCGAACAGCTTACCCTATTAGGGATGCCAAATGTTCAGTTTCGTGTAGATTTTGCAAAACGAAAAGAACCCAATCTGTTGGGAATGGATAGTGTGAATTTCCTATTCTCAGCCAATAAAAATGCACCATTGCAAACAATTTCATCTGTAGCATCGGGTGGAGAAATTGCTCGTGTTATGCTTACCATTAAAGCTTTGATAGCTAAGGAGGTGAAACTACCTACAATCATTTTTGATGAGATTGATACTGGTGTGTCGGGTGAGATTGCTGATAGAATGGCAACCATCATGTTGGAGATGGGAGAGGCAAATAGACAAGTAATAAGCATTACCCATTTGCCGCAAATAGCATCGAAAGGAAAGGTTCATTATAAAGTGTTTAAGCAAGATAATGAAACAGAAACAATCAGTAATATCCGTAGATTGACTGATGAGGAAAGAATTAACGAAGTGGCGCAAATGCTAAGTGGAGCAACATTGACCGAAGCTGCTCTGCATAATGCAAAAGCATTACTTAACTATAAATAATAAAGAAAGAATATGGTTGAAAAGAGTGAAATGATTTTTGGTGTAAGAGCCGTTATTGAAGCTATTCAAGCGGGGAAAGACATTGATAAAATATTAGTGAAAAAAGATATTCAAAGCGATCTTTCAAAAGAATTATTTGCAGCTTTGAAAGGGTTGTTGATTCCTGTACAACGTGTGCCAGTTGAACGTATCAATAAAATAACCCGAAAAAATCATCAAGGTGTAGTAGCTTTCATCTCGGCTGTTACTTATCAAAAAACAGAAGATGTTGTGCCATTCTTATACGAACAAGGCAAGAATCCGCTATTTGTTATGCTTGATGGAGTAACTGATGTGCGAAACTTTGGTGCTATAGCACGTACATGCGAATGTGCTGCGGTTGATGCTATCATTATTCCTGCAAAAAATAGTGTGTCGGTAAATGCAGATGCTATCAAAACATCGGCCGGTGCATTACATAAACTTCCTGTATGTCGCGAACAAAACCTTCGTCAAACATTACAATACCTTAAAGATAGTGGATTTCGTATTGTTGCTGCTACAGAAAAGGGTGATTATGACTATACAAAAGCCGACTATACAGGCCCTATGTGTATCATAATGGGTGCAGAAGACAAAGGTGTTTCCTATGATAATTTAGCATTGTGCGATGAATGGGTGAAAATACCGATGTTAGGTACAATAGAATCACTAAACGTATCGGTTGCTGCTGGTATCTTAATTTATGAAGCTGTAAAACAAAGATTTGGAGGAAACAATGATTAAAAGAATATTTATCTTATTTGCTATAGCTCAGTTGACAATAATGGGCTATTCGCAAACACCTAAATGGGCAGAGAAAGCTAAAAAAGCTGTCTTCTCGGTAGTAACCTATGATGCTAATGATAAAATTTTAAATACCGGAAATGGTTTCTTTATCTCTGAAAAGGGTATTGCGATTTCTGATTATGAATTGTTTAAGAATGCACAAAGAGCTGTAATCATTACTTCTGAAGGTGAAAAAATGCCGGTTAAGGCTATTTTAGGAGCAAATGATATGTATGATGTGGTAAAATTTTCGGTAGATATCACATCAAAGAAAGTTTCAAGTCTTGCATTGTCGGAAACACCAATGTCTGAAGGGGATAAATTGTGGTTGTTGCCTTATTCAACGCAAAAAGTACGTTCGCTAACTTCTGGAAATGTCAATTCAGTAGATAAAATCTCGGATTATGCATATTACACTATAAACTTGCCATTGAAAGAAAAGATGGTTAGTTGTCCGTTGATGAATGATGAAGGCTTGGTTGTAGCATTGGCTCAAAAGGCATCAGGAAAAGATACTGCAACAAT
>JAFYML010000169.1 GCA_017556595.1 Bacteroides sp. | reverse complement strand
TTGCAGGCAGCTTTCATTGCAGCCTTTGCTATGCTGTTCTGTCGTTTCTGTACCATTGATCAAGCCCGCGATAGCATTGATTGGCGTTTATTGATGATTTTTGCAGGAAGTATCAGTTTGGGTACAGCCATTCAAGATACAGGCATTGCCCAATGGATTTCGGAAGGCATTCTAACCATTTGTAATGGAAGTCCTGTTTGGGCATTAATAGGAGTCTGTTTAGTAGCTACTTTCTTAACGGAATTTACCAGCAACACGGCTACGGCAGCAATCTTCTTCCCTATTGCTTATCAGACAGCCATAAATATGAATGTCAATCCGTTAACCTTCAGTGTAGCACTAATGATAGCCGTTTCGTCTAGCTTTGCCACCCCTATCGGTTCGCCCACCCACATGCTAGTGTATAGTCCTGGCGGTTATCGTTTTTCCGACTTTGCACGAATTGGTTTGCCTATGAACTTCATCATCCTAGCCGCTAATCTATTTATTACTTTATTATTGTTCCCATTGTAAGACAATAAAAGTAGTAATATGAATTCATCTATCGAATAAGATATTAAAAAAGAGCTTTCTCGGAAGCTCTTTTTTTGCAATTATAAACGACTGATATTTGAGAATTAAAAAAACAAAATTTGTTCATGCTGTTTTTTATCTGTAACTTTGTATATAATAAAGATTACAAAACAATGGAACAGATTGAACGAATCAGCCAAATGGAAAAGTTGTTTGATTTTGCTTTAAATGCAATCAACGAACTTCCTACAAACGAAGCACTCTATTGGGAGACGAAATAGGCCAGAGAGATACTTTCTGCATATTATGGAAGCAAAGAATGGAAGCAAGATTATGCCGACGATGAAGCCGGGCGTTTGCCTAAAGATTTGAAACGCGGTGTACTTTCCGAAGATGGCATCTGGAATTTGCTTTCCGACTGGAAGGAGTTGACTCAATGATATTATGCTTAAGAAAACATTAAATAATTCTTTCCTACTACAAAAAAAGTTCTATATTTGCAAAAAATATACTTAAATCCTAATTAATCATGAAACGCAACATTATTCGTAACCTATCACTCGCATCGAGTTTATTGCTAGCAAGTAGCCTTTCGGCGCAAAATCCTATTATTCAAACAATGTTTACGCCCGACCCTGCTCCATTTGTGTATAACGACACCGTATTCCTTTTTGTCGACCACGACGAAGACGATGCGCAATACTTCAGCATGAAGGATTGGCTGCTATATTCGTCGGTAGATATGGTAAACTGGACATACAGAGGTGCACAAGTTTCTACCGAAACTTTCAGTTGGGCAAAGCAAGGCGACAGAGCATGGGCGCAACAAGGCGTAGAGCGTAACGGAAAGTGGTATTGGTATGTTTGTTGCAACACAGCAGAGGGTGGCGATGCATTGGCAGTAGCTGTAGCCGATAGTCCTACAGGACCATGGAAAGATGCCATTGGTGGACCGCTTGCCACTGGTTGGGGATACATTGATCCTACAATATTTATCGACGATGATGGTAAGGCGTACCTATTCTGGGGAAACAAAGGATTGTGGTATGGCGAATTGAACGACGATATGATTTCGTTCAAGGATGGATACAAAGAGGTGCCAGGCTATCACGACCCTAAGGCGTTTGGTGAATTGCAATCGAAGATGAACTGGCAAAAGGGAGAAAACGAAATGATGACTCAATTTGAAGAGGCTCCTTGGGTGACTAAGCGCAATGGTACGTACTACATGTCATACGCTGCCGGTGGCGTGCCCGAATATATGGGTTACTCTACAGCACCTACCATTCACGGCCCATGGACATTCCGCGGACGAATTATGGACGAAGCGATAAACAGTTTTACTATTCATGGTGGTGACATAGAATTCAAAGGCAGAAACTTCATGTTCTATCACAATGGTTTATTACCCAATGGTGAAGGATTCCGTCGTTCTACTAGCATAGAAGAATTTAAATTCAACGAAGATGGTTCATTCCCATTTATTCCGTTTACCAAAGAGGGTGTAAAGGAGCCTATCTGCAACTTGAATCCTTACAACCGCGTAGAGGCTGAAACCATTGCCTATTCATATGGTTTGAAGAACGACCGCCTACCTGGTGCTCATCACTACATCACAAGTATCCATACAGGCGATTGGATTAAGGTTCGTGCCGTCGATTTCGGACAAGAGGGTACGCCCAAATCGTTCTTGGCATGCGTAGCAAGCGAAGAAGATGGTGGTTTGATAGAAGTACGCTTGGATGCACTAAATGGAAACGTTATTGCAACCATCGAAGTGCCTAACACCGGAGCCGAAGATGCTTGGAAGGAAGTAGAAGCTAGAATCCGTTCAAGACGCCCTATCAAAGGTGTTCACGACGTATATTTCCTTTTCCGCGGAGGCGATAAGGAGCTTTACAACTTCGATTATTGGATGTTTAAGAAGTGAGTTGGTGAGTTAGTGAGTTAGTACCTTTTATTAATTTAAAATTATATATTATGATTGGAGCCTTAATTATTTTATTGCCGCCGTTTTTGGCTATTTACGCAATGATAATGCGTAGCAAAAACAAGAAACAAGAACAAGTAGGTTTTGTCTATAATGGTAAAGTTTGGGTAACGTGGGTTGCTCTCGTTGCTATCTTGGCTGGTTTATTCTTGATGTTCGGTGCTCCGTTTATCATTAGAAAAGGAGATTTGAGTTATCGTCCTGATTGGGAGCATCTAAAGACTATGACCATGGTGCTTATTGAATATATCAGCTATGTATTTATAGCCTATCGCCCGGCTACTGCCGAAGAGATTGAAGAGGCAAAAGCATCGGGACAGGGTGCGATTAAGATAACTGCATCGGCAGGGGCTTCTATGTTTTCGGGTATCCTTGCCTGTTTAGGAGCTTCTTTAGCTTCCATTCCTGTTCTTCTCTATAATGCATTGAATCCGGTTCTAGCTATCAAAGTTATTGGTGGTGTAACCTATAAAATTATTGGTACCGGTTTCAGTTCTATAGTAAGTGGCTTTATTGGTATTGGTATTTTGCTTGCTATAATTGTATTTTTATTGTTGATGGGAAGCCAATTTGCTGTACTTATTGGTATCTTTGCTCTTGGCGCGATTGCCATTGTTAAGTTCTTTAAGAACATAAAAGAACGAAAACAAGCTTTGGAAAATAAAGAAGTGGAAAGTGAAGAATAACTACTAACTACTATAAATAAAAAAAGAGATGCCTCGGCATCTCTTTTTCTATTTCTATTATCTAGTAGCTAGTCACTAGTAACTAGTAACTATCTTCAATTCTTTGTCCGAAATAAAGGTAATATCGTTCAAGATAATCACTTCGCGTGTACGTTCTGGATTGTCTGTACGGAAAATCAAGATACCTTTACCGCCCAACAAGAAGGAATACATATAGGTGATACCAATACCCTCATCGCTGAGAATCTTCACCGCATCGGCAGCACGACCAGGTTCGTTGTCGAGTGTAATAGCAAAAACATCGCTCAAAGCAACAGATATGCCTGCATCCTTCAGTACAACATAGGCACGTGAGGGTTCAGAACAAATGATACGATAAATACCATATTCTACCGTATCGGCAATGGTAGAGGCCACTAATTGTATCTTGGCTTCTTTCAATAGTTGCAACACTTTCAACAAAGTGCCCGACTTATTTTCAATAAAGATAGATAGTTGTTGGATAGTCATATTAACGGGATGCTTTAAAACGTTTTTCTCAAATCTTTCACTCGTACGGCTTTACCTTCACTTTGAGGCAAGGTTCCCTTAGGCACTAACTTTACATAAGGTGTTACCAAGATTTCGTCCTTCAGCAGACGGGTAATTTCCTTTGTCAGCGTTTGCAAACGGCCATAATCGTCAGTAAAGAGCTTGTCCAATTCCACCTCCACAATCATTTCGTCGTTGGTGTCTTGAGTAGTCAAAGTAATGAGGTAGTTGCTCGAAAGCTCTTTGAACTGCATCAAGATGGTTTCTATCTGTATTGGGAAGATGTTTACACCCTTCAAGATTATCATATCGTCGCTACGTCCTTTCATACGGTCGAGGCGTTTGTGATGACGTCCGCAAGGACATTCACCGGGAAGGATGCGCGTCAAGTCGCGTGTACGATAGCGCAACAATGGCATAGCTTCGCGATTGATGGTAGTAAGCACCAACTCGCCTACTTCGCCTTCGGGTACAGGTTGCAACGTATCGGGGTCGATAATCTCAACAATATAGTAGTCTTCCCAAATGTGCAAGCCATTCTGTTCTTGACATTCAAATGCTACACCAGGGCCACACATCTCGGACATACCGAACGAGTT
>JAFYML010000168.1 GCA_017556595.1 Bacteroides sp. | reverse complement strand
GAGAGGAAGCGTTCGCGATTGTCGTTTACAAGCGAAAGTTTGAAGTACTCGGCATCGATGCGATAGTTCAAGTCGATAAGCGGTTTTGGTTTCGCCTTCTCTTTCGCTTTCTGTAATTTAGGACGTAATTCTTCGATAGCCTTCTCCACCTCCTTTTGAGTTGTACCAACCGGTACGGTAGCAAATACTCCTTCGGGTTTAGTGCGGAAAGTCAGCCTGCGCGCTCTTGGATTCACTTTCCATGTTATAGTGCCCAATTCGGCATCCTCTATTTTGTAATTTTTCTCCATAACAGGGACAAATTAACAACTTTCTTCCGATTATTGCTACTTTTTTTCTCTCTATTTGCAACTTTTCCTATACATGCTTCGTCTAATGGATAGAGAATTGAAAACAAAACTAAAAACATAGCATTAAAATGAAACGATTTGTATTATTACTTTCAGCGATGTTGCTTTGTGCATCCACTATTTTTGGCCAAGTATTCACTTTGGGTAATAAAAAGGTGAAAGCCAGCAATGTATATGTAACGAAACAGATTAAAATTGACGACTTCGACCGCCTGGAAGTAGCGGGTAGTATGGATGTTGTTTATAAACAAGTAAAGGGCAAACCCTCTTTAGAAATCTATACGGCCGACAATATTGTCGATTTAGTGAAAACCGAAGTGGTGAATGGCACCCTGAAAATTGGCTTCAAAAAGGGGTATAGCATATCCTATAATAAATTGATTATTCGCGTCTCTTCCGAAGATATCAATGCTATCAGCCTTGCCGGTAGTGGATCTATTGATTTGGCGAATGGTGTGAAAACCAACAAAATGAATATATCTTTAGCCGGTAGTGGCGATGTAATGGGTAAGAATATTTACTGCCAAGAAGATTTACGTATAGCGCTATCAGGAAGTGGCGACGTTACTATGCAACAATTGGCTTGCAACCAATTCGAAGTGTCGCTTGCCGGTAGTGGTGATGTGTTGATGAAAGATGTTAATGTCCATACAGCCAAGGTTTCATTGGCCGGTAGTGGCGATTTGAAGTTGGAAGCTGTTACTTGCACCAAGGCCAACGTAAATGCGGCCGGTAGCGGATGCGTCGAGATATATGGTAAAACCGATAAATCTCATTTTGAATTGGCTGGAAATGGTGAAATCTTAGCCGCCGGTTTCGAGGCAAAAGAGGTCAATGTTTCAATAGCCGGAAGTGGCGATGTAGAGTGCCATGCTACCGACCATCTAAAGGTTTCAATATCCGGTAGTGGTGAGGTCGGTTATAAAGGCAATCCACAATTGGAACTACCCAAACGAGGTATACACAAACTCTAAACTAAAAAATATTTCTCTTTTAAAACAAAAGGGGTAACTTACGATAAGCTACCCCTTTGTTTTTATTTACCCTTCAGGGAAAAAATATTTTCCCTTAATGGAAATTATAAAATCGATTACTTGATGCGCGTTCCTTCTTCTTCGTTGGCAATAGCCGAAGCAAGTGTGATGACTACCTCTTTTACACCGGCATTGATAGCTTCGAACGAGTTTTCGAGTTTGGGAATCATACCGCCTTGAATCACGCCATCGGCAACCAATTGCTTGAAGGTGGATTCGTCTATTGATGGAATTACACTATCATCATCGTTTTCATCGCGCAAAACACCTTTCTTTTCAAAGCAATATACCAACGTTACGTCAAAATCGTTGGCCAATGCTTTGGCGGTTTCGCCCGCTATGGTATCGGCATTGGTGTTCAGCATGTTTCCTTCGCCATCGTGTGTAAGTGGTGCCATTACCGGGACAATACCTTTTTGGATAATGTCGGCCAAGAATTCGCCATTCACCTTCTTTACATCTCCTACAAAGCCATAGTCAATCTCCTTTACGGGGCGTTTTACACTCTTAATTACATTCATGTCGGCACCGGTCAATCCTAAAGCATTCACTCCGCGAGCTTGAAGTCCGGCAACAATATTCTTGTTTACAAGTCCGCCATAAACCATTGTTACCACCTTCAGCATCTCCTTGTCCGTGATGCGACGGCCATTTACCATTTGGCTTTCTATGCCTAAGCTCGATGCAATTTTTGTAGCCGAGCGGCCTCCGCCATGTACCAATACCTTATAGCCTTCGATGTGAGCAAAATCGTTTAGTAGTTGTAACAAAGTAGCCTCTTCCTCAACAATTTTTCCACCTACTTTGATAACGGTTAGTTTTTCTTTCATAATGATATTTTATTTTTTTGAATTTGCTAATAGTAATATTTCCAATTTTTCGATGCTTTCATTGATTTGCGAGTGGCTTTCCAAGAAACTACCATCGAAACTATGGCGTGCTTGTTGGTAGAAAGGCAATCTTTTCTGCAGGGCTTCTTCGATGAAAAGGCGCAATTCGGCATCATTTTTGTTGCTCAAGATGGGACGTTGATGTTTACCCACCTTTAGGCGACGAAACAAAACATCAATTGGTACGTCCAAGAACACGGTTTCGCCTTGCTGATTCATGTATTCCATGTTGTCGAAGTAGCATGGCGTACCTCCGCCGGTAGAAATCAAAACGTTCTCAAATTCGCCCACTTCGCGAAGCATGTTTCGCTCTATAAGGCGGAATCCATCCTCACCTCGTTCGGCAAATAATTCCTTAATTGTTTTGTGAAAACGCTTTTCGATATACCAGTCAAGATCAATGAATTCAATACCTTTTGCCTTGGCATACGCTTTCCCCAATGTTGTTTTCCCGGCACCCATATAGCCGGTAAGAAAGATGCGAATCATATTATAGTATCAACTGATTTTGCGACAAAGATAATGAAACGTTCGGAAAATGAGTTAATATTAAAAAAATCTTTCTATCTTTGTTGCATGAATAAGAAGCCGAAATACTATGTGGTGTGGCAAGGTGTAGAACCTGGTATTTACGAAACATGGGAAGAATGCCTGCTGCAAACCAAAGGATTTGCCGGTGCCAAATACAAGTCGTTCGAAAGTATGCAAGAAGCAGAAGAGGCTTTTGCATCTTCTCCATACGATTATGTAAAACCAAAAGCGGAAAAGGCAACCCCCTCGCGAAAGAAGGATGACCCGATGCCGCCCGAAGTGTTGGAGAATAGTTTAGCCGTAGATGCTGCTTGTAGCGGTAACCCCGGACAGATGGAGTATAGGGGAGTACATGTAGCAAGTCGTCAGCAGATTTTCCACTTCGGTCCCATGTATGGCACTAACAACATCGGAGAGTTTTTGGCAATAGTGCATGGCTTGGCTTTGTTGAAGCAAAAAAATATTCAAATGCCTATTTATAGCGATAGCGTAAATGCTATTGGTTGGGTAAAGAAAAAGCAGTGCAAAACAAAGTTAGAGCGTAATGAAAAGAGTGAAGAACTCTTCAAACTGATTGAACGTGCCGAGAAGTGGCTCGCCCAAAATACATATACAACACAAATACTGAAATGGGATACCAAAAAGTGGGGAGAAATTCCTGCCGATTTTGGGAGAAAATAAATGTTTAACTTTTTTATATACTTATGAGACACCCTATTAGATTGTGTTTTAATGTTGCCTTAGGCGCAATGTTAATGCTTGTAGCATCTTGCAAGCAAGAAATTCCTCTAGTGTATGATGTTGAGAATACAGGTGCAGAGTATGCACTTCCTGTGTTGCCAACCTTCGATGAATTGCCAGTGGTAGAACCGCTGACTGACCCTCTTTTGTGGTCGGATGGTAGCGGGCGCGTGAAAAATTTCAAAGATTGGAAGCGTCGTCGTGCTGAAATTATCCGCGAACTTGAACATTATGAAGTAGGTGAGAAACCTGTTGTTCCAAAGGAATGTATCGATGCAATCATGGACGGAGATACATTGAAGGTGAAAGTTACTGTAAATGGAGAAGTACTTACTATTAAGGCTCCAATCTCTTATCCCGAAGGCGAAGGCCCATTCCCTGCAATCATCGGTATTGGTTGGGGTGCAGGTAGCTTGCCATTGAGCATTTTCAAAGAACGCAACATTGCAACTATCGGTTTCAACTTTAGCCAAGTAATGTCGCACACTCAAAAACGCGGCCAAGAACCTATCAACAAACTCTATCCCGACCAATTGGAAATGGGCTCATACACAGCATGGCCTTGGGGCGTTAGCCGCTTAATCGATGGTTTGGAAATTGTAGGTGCAAGCTCAAAGATTGATATTAAGCACTTGGCTATCTCTGGTTGCTCGTTTGCCGGTAAGATGGCTCTCTTTGCTGGTGCTTTCGACGAACGTATTGCGTTGACTATTGCACAAGAACCTGGTGGTGGTGGTGCCGCTGCTTGGCGTGTGTCGGAAACTTTAGGCAATGTAGAAACACTTGGCCGTACCAACTACTCTTGGTTTAAAGAAAGCATGATTCAATTCAAGGAAGAAAATGTAGCTAAACTTCCTCACGACCATCACGAACTTTGTGCATTGATAGCTCCACGTGCCTTGTTGGTATTGGGTAACCCTGATTACGAATGGTTGGCCGATGAATCAGGCTATGTATCATGTCAAGCTGCACGCAAAGTGTGGGAAACATTCGGTATTGCCGATCGTATGGGCTTCTCGTTCATAGACAAGCATGGCCATTGCCAATTGCCAGAAGTTCAATATCCCGAAGTGGAAGCCTTTGTTGATAAATTCTTGCTTGGCAAGGAAGATGTCAATACAAATGTCACTACAGCACCTATGTTCGAAGATGTTGACTACGAACGTTGGATTAAGTGGTGGGGTACAGGAAATCCTACTCTTGAATAAGAAAAGATTATCCTAACGACTGCATATCGTTCAGTCGTTTGTAATAACCATTTTTAGCTAAAAGCTCATCATGTTTACCGTGCTCTACGATTTCACCATCGTAGAGCACGTATATTTTATCGGCATTCTTAATGGTCGATAAACGGTGTGCAATAGCAATGGTAGTACGTGTCTTCATCAGTCGCTCTAAAGCCTCTTGAACTAAGCGTTCGCTTTCTGTATCCAATGCAGAAGTGGCTTCATCTAAGATAAGGATAGGAGGATTTTTCAAGATAGCGCGTGCAATGCTGATGCGTTGGCGTTGACCACCGGATAGTTTTCCGCCTCTATCGCCAACATTGGTATCATAACCATTCTCGGTTTCCATGATAAAGTCGTGTGCATTCGCAATCTTAGCTGCTTCGATGACTTGTTCCATTGTAGCACCCTCTACACCAAAAGCAATGTTGTTGAAGAAACTATCGTTGAACAAGATGGCCTCTTGATTCACATTTCCAATCAACGTACGCAAATCGTGGATGCGTACATCCTTAATATCTATGCCATCGATACAAATCTTTCCTGATTGTACATCGTGATAGCGTGGAAGCAAATCGACCAATGTTGATTTACCCGACCCCGATTGGCCAACCAAGGCGATGGTAGAGCCTTTGGGTACTTTAAGGTTGATGTTTTTCAAAACATTACGTGAACCATCGTAGCTGAAAGTAATGTCTTTGAATTCGATAGATTCTTGTAAAGAAGGTAATTCTTCTGGTTGTGCAGGTTCCTTAATTGGGTTATCGGCTTTAAGGATACGGTCAATACGTTCCATACTTGCCAATCCTTTTGGGATGTTATAACCTGCTTTTGAGAATTCCTTCAATGGGTTGATAACGCTATAAAGAATTACTAAGTAGAAGATGAACGAAGGTGCATCGATGGGGGCATTGTTGCTTAGAATAAGTGTACCACCAAACCATAATACGATAACGATGAGGCAAGTACCCAAGAATTCGCTCATAGGGTGGGCCAATGCTTGGCGAGTGGCTACTCGGTTGATGGCTTCACGATATTCATTGCTACAACGATCGAATCGTTTCGACATTTTGTCTTCTGCAAGGAATGCTTTGATGATACGCAATCCGCCTAAGGTTTCTTCCAATTGCGACATGGTGTCGCTCCATTTTTCTTGGGCGGCCAACGATTTACGCTTTAGTTTCTTACCTACTGTACCCATAATCCATCCCATTACTGGCACTACCAAGAGGGTGAATAAGGTTAGCTCCCAGCTAATCATGATAAGTGTGCCAAAGTAGGCGATAATCAAGATGGGGTTTTTCACAAGCATGTCTAGCGAGCTTGTAACGCTGGTTTCCACTTCGGTAACATCACCGCTCATGCGGGCAATGATATCGCCTTTTCGTTCCTCGCTAAAGAAACCTAAAGGTAAGTGTAGCACTTTGTCGTACACTTGTTTGCGAATGTCGCGTACAACACCTGTGCGAAGCGGAATCATAACAGCCGATGATGCAAAGTAGGTGAAGGTTTTGAATAGTGTCATTACGGCAAGGAACAATCCTAATAGCAATAATGTTATAGAAGAGCCGTGCGAAGCTATGAGTTCGGTAACATAATAGTAGAAATTGTTGGTTACAATATCTTTCAAGCCCATGTCAGCAGTATCCCAAGGAATGAACTGATAGGTTGTCGAATCCATTTCGAATAGGATTTGCAAGATGGGGATGATAAGTGCAAAAGAGAATATATTCAGTATGGCCGATAATAGATTTAGCCACATAGCACCAATTAAATACTTCTTGTAAGGGGGAACGAAACGACGTAGTAGTTGGA
The DNA here is from genome assembly GCA_017556595.1 of Bacteroides sp. Taxonomy (GTDB): domain Bacteria; phylum Bacteroidota; class Bacteroidia; order Bacteroidales; family Bacteroidaceae; genus Bacteroides. The sequence goes on along the minus strand of JAFYML010000168.1, from coordinate 5,877 downwards.
TGAATTCTTTCATATTTATGCGTATTAATACGGCAAAAGTAATATCTTTTTCGTGAAACATTGGCACAAAATGCAAACTTTGTTTAGTTTTGCATGTAAAACGAGCAAATACTAAAATATTTCTGAAAGATGAAAGTTATAGTTGACGATAAAATACCTTATATCCGCGAGGCATTAACGGCATTGGTTGATGAGCCGATTTTTCTTCCTGCACCTAAGATTGATAAAGCACAAGTGAAGGATGCCGATGCGCTTATCGTTCGAACACGCACCCAATGCAACGAAGATTTGCTGAAGGGAAGTAAGGTGAAATTCATTGCAACGGCCACTATCGGTTACGACCATATTGATACCGATTATTGCGAAAAGTCGGGCATTGCTTGGACAAATGCTCCCGGATGCAATGCTTCGTCGGTGGCGCAATACGTTCATGCTTGTTTATTGCTACTACAAAGGGAAAAAGAATTTTCCCTTAAGGGTAAATTTATTGGCATAGTAGGGGTAGGAAATGTAGGAAGAAGAGTAGCCAAGGTTGCCGAGCTGTTGGGAATGAAAGTTTTATTGAACGACCCCCCTCGGCAAGCTGTGGAAGGCGATGAAGGATTTGCTTCTTTGCAACAAATAGCCGAAGTGTGCGATGTGATAACTTTCCACACTCCTTTGAATAAGGTAGGTGAATATAAAACCTTCCATTTGGCCGATGAGGCATTCTTCCAGCAACTAAAAAAGAAACCTATCCTTATAAATACGTCCAGAGGCGAAGTGGTCGATACGCAAGCCTTGTCGAATGCTTTGAACAAAGGTTTGATAACCGACGCCATTATAGATGTTTGGGAGGGTGAACCCGATATCGACACTACCTTATTATATAAAGTGTTTGTTGGCACCCCACACATTGCCGGTTATTCGGCCGATGGAAAAGCCAATGCAACGCGCATGTCGCTCGATGCCCTTTGTCGCCATTTCAATATAAAAGGCGATTATCAAATCAATCCCCCTATACCTGCCGATGGTCAAGAAGAGGCAGATTATTTGCAAATATACAACCCTATGGCAGATAGTTTGGCATTGAAAAAACATCCCGAACAATTCGAGCAACAAAGAGGGAACTACCCTATACGACGAGAGCCCGATGCCTATGGCTTAAAATGGATAGATTAACATAAAAATTGCCTAAAAACTACCATAAAAATAGGGAGTAGTGCACAGAAAACCACTTTTTGTGCAAAAAAATCGCATTTATTTGGATAATTATTTGCTTAAAACAATAAATATTCATTCCTTTGCGGTGCAAAATTTAAGAACTAAAATTATTTACTAATTTAAAATCAAAAAATTATGTCTGAAATTGCATCAAGAGTAAAAGCCATTATCGTAGATAAATTGGGCGTAGAAGAATCAGAAGTTACAATGGAAGCAAGCTTCACTAACGACCTCGGTGCAGACTCTCTTGACACTGTAGAGTTGATTATGGAATTCGAAAAGGAATTTGGTATCTCTATTCCAGATGACCAAGCTGAAAAGATTGGTTCTGTAGGTGATGCTGTATCTTATATCGAAGAGCACGCTAAGTAATTCTAATCCCATACAACTAAAGAATGGAATTAAAAAGAGTGGTAGTAACAGGTCTCGGCGCCATTACACCCATCGGCAACAACGTACAAGATTATTGGGACGGACTTGTTAATGGAAGAAGTGGAGCGGGACCTATTACTCATTTTGACGCATCCCTTTTCAAGACACAATTCGCATGTGAAGTCAAAGGCTTTAATGTGGCCGAATACATCGATCGCAAAGAAGCCCGTAAGATGGACCTCTATACACAATATGCGGTGGCGGTGGCTAAACAAGCCGTAAGCGATGCAGGTATAGATAGCGAAGACATCGACAAAAATCGTATCGGAGTTATCTTCGGAGCCGGTATTGGAGGTATCAAAACCTTTGAAGACGAAATCGGATACTATGCAAAGAACAAAGAAGCAGGTCCGAAGTTCAATCCTTTCTTCATTCCGAAAATGATTTCGGATATATCAGCCGGTCAAATCTCAATCCTTTATGGTTTTCATGGACCAAACTATGCTACAACATCAGCATGTGCAACATCAAGCAACGCCATTGCCGATGCATACAACCTTATCCGTTTGGGTATGGCCGATGCAATCGTAACAGGTGGTGCTGAAGCTGCAATTACTGACGGTGGTGTAGGTGGATTCAATGCGATGCATGCTATTTCTACACGCAACGACTCGCCAACAACAGCTTCACGTCCATTTAGCGCAAGCCGCGACGGCTTTGTGATGGGTGAAGGTGCAGGCTGTTTGGTGCTTGAAGAATTGGAACATGCTAAGGCACGTGGTGCGAAGATCTACGCAGAAGTTGCCGGTGTAGGTATGTCGGCCGATGCATATCACTTGACAGCTACTCATCCCGAAGGTTTGGGTGCTAAGTTGGTAATGATGAATGCGTTGGCAGATGCTGAAATGAAGCCAGAAGAGGTTGATTACATCAATGTTCATGGCACATCAACACCAGTAGGCGACATCTCTGAAGCAAAAGCTATTCAAGAAGTGTTTGGAGAACACGCATATAAGTTGAATATCAGTTCAACAAAATCAATCACCGGACACTTGTTGGGAGCAGCTGGCGCTATCGAAGCAATTGCAAGTATCATGGCTATTCAACATGGCATGATTCCTCCGACAATCAACCACGAAGAGGGCGATAACGACGAGAAAATTGATTATAACATGAACTTCACCTTCAACAAAGCACAAAAGCGTGAAGTAAACGTTGCACTTTCCAATACATTTGGTTTTGGTGGTCACAACGCATGTTTGATTTTCAAGAAATTCGCAGAATAATAAGCTCGTGTTACAAAATCTAATAGACAAGATAAGGCTTCTTTTCCGTAAGGACAAGGAGTCTTATCTTTGTTTTTATAAGATTATGGGCTTTTACCCACACAATATTCGCGTTTACGAACAAGCTTTGTTGCACAAATCAACGGGCATTCGTTCAGAAGAGGGCTACCTTGTGAACAACGAACGATTAGAGTTCTTGGGCGATGCCGTATTGAATTCGGTTGTTGGCGATATTGTGTACCACTATTTCGAAGGGAAAAAAGAGGGTTTCCTAACAAGTACCCGATCTAAAATCGTTCAGCGCGAAACATTGAATAAACTAGCTGTCGAGATAGGCCTCGACAAGTTGGTAAAGTACGGATGCCTCTCCTCATCGCACAACAATTACATCTATGGCAATGCTTTCGAAGCCTTTATAGGCGCTATTTACATTGATCGTGGATATGCTTGTTGCTATAAATTTATCAAGGAAAGAATCATTCGTAAATACATTGATTTGGAGAAGATGTCGCGCAAAGAGGTGAACTTCAAATCAAGATTGATAGAGTGGTGTCAGAAGTATAAGTACGAAGTATCGTTCGAACTTGTCGAGCAACACTACGATAGAGATAACAATCCTATTTTCCAAAGCATAGTGCTTATCGAGGGCCTTTCAGCCGGTTCGGGCGTGGGCTATTCAAAGAAAGAATCTCAGCAAATAGCTGCCCATGTAGCTTTGAATAAGATAAAGAAGGATAGTACGTTCAAGGAAAGCATCGAACAAGCCAAAGCAGAAAATCATCCTGCACCAATCCAATCTGTGTCCCCAGAAGAGGGCACACAAGTGGCTGACGTCGATTTAGCTACAAACGCAGATTCGTTATCCGAAGCAAATCCCCATTCTACGACCTTGAATGATTAGGTCGTGATCCTCAGTAACAATTTTCAGTTTTCCGGCTACTTCGCTCAATGGGAGTGATGATATTTCATCCCCTTTCAGTGTTACCATTCGTCCGAATTGGTGGTTAGCAATCAGTTCGGTAGCATGGCCGCCCATGCGTGTCGAAAGGTTACGGTCGAAAGGTGTTGGCGACCCTCCGCGTTGAATGTATCCCAACACTGTTTCGCGTGTTTCAATGCCGGTTTCATACTCTATTTCTTGCGCAATGTACTCAGCAGCACGCTTGCGTCCATCTGTTTTAATACCTTCGGCCACCACAACGATAGAGTAGGGCTTTCCTTTTTTCAGTCGTTGAAGAATGGTATCTCCTATTCGGTGAATGTCGTAAGGAATTTCGGGTATCAAGATTACATCTCCTCCACCGGCCATGCCCGAGTATAGTGCAATCCAGCCAGCCTTATGTCCCATCACTTCAATCACCATCACACGTTTGTGCGAACTGGCGGTAGAGTGCAGACGGTCGATAGCATCGGTAGCGATGTTAACGGCCGAGTCGAAACCAAACGAGAAGTCGGTTCCCCAAATGTCATTATCAATGGTTTTAGGGATAGAGACAACATTGATGCCCATTGCCGATAGCTTGGCTGCTGTTTTTTGCGTACCATTACCACCAATGCACACCACGCAATCCAATCCCAGCTCCTTTACATTGCGTTCAATCAATGCCGGTTTGTTGGTATCGGCGGTGATGCCCTTTTTCTTGAAAGGCTTTTCGCGCGAAGTTCCAAGGATAGTACCACCCAAATTCAGCAATCCGGAAAGCGATTTTTCGTCGAAAGTCTCCACTTCTTTCGTCAATAGTCCTTGAAAACCGCTATGTATCCCGATAACTTCCATTCCATAATGGTTGATAGCTGTTTTGCAAACGCCTCGAATAGTTGCGTTTATTCCTGGGCAATCGCCTCCCGAAGTAAGAATTCCTATGCGCATATTATCTCTTTTTTATCTGTTCAATAACTCAATAATGGTGTAAATATCCACTTTGTTCGTTAAAATATTGCGATAAAAGTGGCGTCAATACACAAAATACGCGGTAAAGGTATAAAAAAAAGAAGAAAAAGGTGGTTGATGCTAATAATTAAGATTAATTTTGCACGCAATTTTTTTTATGGAAGGTCTATATGAACTTAACTAAGTTTCTTAATAAGTTATATTTTGCTCATAGCATAAAGCGCCTAAATCGTTATGCTACAGAACCCGATAAGGTTCAGCACGAAGTATTGATGCGTTTGGTCGGTAAAGCCAAGAATACCGAGTGGGGTAAGAAGTACGATTATGCCACTATTCGCACCTACGACGACTTTAAGTCGCGTGTACCTTTGCAAACATACGAAGAGGTAAAACCCTATGTTGAGCGTTTGCGTGCAGGCGAGCAAAATCTATTGTGGCCTTCAGAGATTCGTTGGTTTGCCAAGTCATCGGGCACAACGAACGATAAGAGTAAGTTCCTTCCGGTTAGTCGCGAATCGCTACAAGATACCCTCTATCAAGGTGGAAAAGTTGCCGTAGCCTTGTATTTAATTCAAAATCCCAATAGTACTTTCTTTTCAGGTAAGGGGTTGATTCTTGGCGGTAGCCATAGTCCCAATTTGAATACCAATCATAGCTTGGTAGGCGACTTGTCGGCCATCCTTATCGAGAATGTCAGTCCAATTGTGAACTACCTGCGCGTTCCCAGCAAGCAAATAGCCTTGATGGAGCATTTCGAAGAGAAGATAGAGGCCATCACCAATAGCACAGAAAAGCTAAACATCACCAATCTCTCTGGTGTACCATCGTGGATGTTGGTGGTTATTAAACGCATGTTGGATAAAACCGGCAAGCAAACGTTGGAGCAAGTTTGGCCAAACTTGGAAGTATTCTTCCACGGCGGAGTAGCCTTTACCCCCTATCGCGAACAATACAACGAGATTATCCGTAGCAGCAAGATGCATTATGTAGAAACCTACAATGCAAGTGAGGGCTATTTCGGTACACAAAACGACCTGACCGACCCCGCCATGATGCTGATGATAGACTATGGAGTATTCTTCGAGTTTATCCCAATGGACGAGTTCGAGAAAGAGAATCCCAAAG
>JAFYML010000012.1 GCA_017556595.1 Bacteroides sp. | reverse complement strand
TTCGGTTTTATCTATTATTGCTATCAACTTGATAGCTTTATTCCGTTTTTTATTTCCTTATTATATTAAGGATAAGGAGTGATGATAAATATTCACGACATCTCTTTTAAAATTGAAAAAAGGCCTCTATGGAATTTTCCTCGTGAGGGAGATATATAGGCCTCACGAGAAAAAATTTTTTCTCTCACGAGGAAAAAATAATTGCTTCGTCGGCTATGTGATAAGAATGGCGCAATAAGTGGTAAATTTTATTTATGCATAAATGCCAAATGAATTTATATATAAATTGTATTTGAATTTTAGTATAAATAAAAAATAATTTAGGCGATGGCTTTTATGCCAAATAAAAAAACTACCTATAAGTAATGGCTTGTTTACTTATAGGTAGTTGTAAGGAGATTATCCGTATTCGGAATTATGCGTTCAATGCTTGTTCGATGTCGGCAATGATGTCGTCGGCATTTTCGATACCTACCGAGAAGCGGATGAGGTCGGGACGTACACCGGCTTCGATAAGTTGCTCGTCGCTAAGTTGGCGATGAGTGTGGCTGGCAGGGTGAAGTACGCAAGTACGGGCATCGGCTACGTGGGTAACGATAGCAGCCAACTTCAATGAATCCATGAACTTGATGCTCTCTTCGCGTCCGCCTTTCAAACCAAATGAGATAACACCGCACGAACCATTAGGCATGTACTTCTGTGCCAATTCGTAATATTTATTGCCTGGCAAGCTGCAATAGTTTACCCAAGCTACCTTGTCGTTCTTTTCCAAGTATTGTGCTACCTTCATCGCATTGTTGCAATGTTGAGGCATGCGGAGGTGAAGCGTTTCCAAGCCAAGGTTCAGCAAGAATGCATTTTGTGGGCTTTGGATGCTACCCAAGTCGCGCATCAATTGAGCGGTTGCCTTTGTGATGAAAGCCAACTTGCCGAAGGCTTTTGTGTAAGTAAGACCATGGTAAGATTCGTCGGGCGTGCAAAGGCCAGGGAATTTGTCGGCATGAGCATCCCAATCGAAGTTTCCGCTATCTACGATACATCCACCTACGCTGGTAGCATGTCCATCCATGTATTTTGTAGTAGAGTGGATTACGATGTCGGCACCCCATTCAAATGGACGGCAATTAATTGGAGTAGGGAAGGTGTTGTCTACAATCAAAGGTACACCTTGTTCGTGGGCTACCTTTGCAAACTTTTCAATGTCGAGCACTTCGAGCGAAGGATTTGAAATAGTTTCGCCAAACAATGCTTTTGTGTTAGGGCGGAAAGCGGCAGCAATCTCTTCTTCGCTTGCATCGGGTGCAATGAAGGTAACTTCAATGCCCAACTTCTTTAGCGTAACGGCAAAGAGGTTGAACGTGCCACCATAAATGGCCGACGAACTGATGAAGTGATCGCCCGATTGGCAAATATTGAAGATAGCATAGAAATTGGCAGCTTGTCCGCTCGAAGTAAGCATTGCTGCTACACCACCTTCAAGGGCAGCTATCTTGGCGGCAACAGCATCGTTTGTAGGGTTTTGCAGACGAGTGTAGAAATATCCACTATCTTCCAAGTCGAACAAACGAGCCATTTGCTCGCTGGTATCATATTTAAATGTAGTACTTTGATAAATGGGAAGTACGCGTGGCTCACCCTTCGAGGGTGTCCATCCTGCTTGTACGCAGAGGGTTTCCGGCTTAAATTGTTTTGCCATATTGCTTGTAGTTTTTAAAATTTTGTTGCAAAAGTAAGGAAAATCCTATAAATTTGTGCTCGAAGTGAACATTCTTTCAAATTTTTTATTGAATAAACCATGAAATGCACCCCACATCGTTATAATAAATGGCTCGTTTTCTTGTTGCTCGTTCTGTTGGTATTGCCTGCACAAGCGCAACAGAATCAAACTGATACGCCTCGGAGAGGAGAGGGAATATCAGCTTTCTTGAAGCGCAATAATCGTTCGTCGAAAGCGCAATACAACGAATTCTTAAAACTGAACGAAAAGAAGCTAAAAGGCAAAAAAGAATTGCAGTTGGGCGTAAAATATATCTTGCCCTCGTTGGAAAGCGCAACCGAAACTAAAGTGGAACCAGTGAAAGCAGCACCTCAAACAATAAAAGAACCTTTGTTTGGCAAAGAGTTGGAACAAGTCAAGGTAACGGGAAGTCGTTTGAAGGGTGCTTGCTTCTATGTGGTGAGTGGTCATGGCGGTCCCGACCCAGGCGCTATAGGTAAAGTCGATGGTAAGCAACTGCACGAAGATGAATATGCCTATGATGTGGCTTTGCGATTGGCCAAGAACCTGATGCAAGAGGGCGCGAAGGTACATATTATTATTCAAGACAAGCAGGATGGTATCCGTAACGACCGCTATTTGAGCAATAGCAAGCGTGAAACTTGTAT
>JAFYML010000167.1 GCA_017556595.1 Bacteroides sp. | reverse complement strand
TACATTAAGCTAAGGATGAACCCCCAAGTGATGGTATGACGAAATATATTCTCTTTAAATGCTTCTCTTTTCTTCGAAGCTCTTGTTTGAAAATCAGGTTTCTTCATATTTCTATCCTCCTATATTAAATAGTTAGGTCTTGTTCTTCCTTTATCTTTGTGCCTATAGCAAAGATCTCTGTAAGTAGGATGGTGACTATCATAGATATCCAATCAATCTCCATAAAGGCATTTGATACTACTTCGTATCCGGGTAGATTGATTTGTGCAATTGCGGCTTGCTCTGCCAACCAATTGATAATTGCCACGACGAGTTGAGTAGTGAATACACTATATACAAACCAACGGATGCGGTGTACATTTTTGTCTGTAAATACCTCTTTTTTTGATAGGGAGATAAGGAAACGTATTAGGCAATAGAAACCGTATAATAGTGCAATTGCTACGGGGAATAATAGCATTTGTAGGATGGTGTACCATCTGCTTGGCTCTACATAGGTGGAAATAGTATTTACCTTGTATGGTACATGTATGCAGAGTTGCTTGTTTTCTACTTTTGATAGAATGCTATCTTCCAATTGACGCACTTCAAAATGTGTATAGGTCACTTTGTATGGGTTTCTATAAATAGAGTCACTTCTCATTTGGTCGGAATGATTCCAACCCTCTATCGCTCCTTCTTTGAAGTCGCCAAACATACCTATAATGCTGGCAATGAATACAATGCTGGCAATAATTCCTAAAATATTAATCTTTTTCATGCTATTATGTTTTTAGATAGTTAATTCTTGTTCTTCTTTCAAATGATAGCCATAGCGGAAGATTTCTGCTAATATGAAAAGGAATGTGCCTCCACAAAGATATAGTGCATGATCTATTTCTGGACATTCTTGCCCCATAAAACCGATAATGGCATTGGCTAATACGGGAAGATATAAGGAGATTCCCATAATAAAGAAACAAGTGTGATTCTGTTTAATGAAAAAACGCTTCTTGTTGATATTTATAACGATTTTGATTACACAAATGCCTAAGACTATGAGTGATAACAATTCTATGCCAAGCATAATGGCCGATGAGAAGTTTCCATCGGCAATGTTTTGCTTCAAAGGAATATAGGGGCTATCTATATGATTCCAAGCAGTTGCTAAAAGGAAATAAGTGAAAAATCCGGTTATAAAACTGATTGATTTTGTTGTTTTCATGATTTGTATTTTTTAGATAGTTAAACTTTCTTCTTCTTTATACTCAGGTGCTTCGGGCAAGTGTTTCTTCATGTAGAGGAAGAGGCCGATCATCACGATGAACGAAGCAAAAAATAGGGCATAGGTGGCCTCTGCGCCAATCATGTCGATGGTTTTGGTGTTCAACTCCTCTTTGCTTAGTGTAGCCATTTGGATGCAAGCAATGGAGTTATTGATAAAGTGGCCAATGATACCCGGCACCATACTACCCGTGCGATAGTATAACCAACCGAATACCAAGCCGATGGCAAAGGCAAACGGTACTTGCGCGGGGTTGATGTGGATGAGGCCGAAAACAAGTGCCGAAATAAGGATGGCTGTTGAGGGGCGCTTTCCTTGCTTCAACAGATGTCCTTCGATGGCACCACGAAACAGGAACTCCTCTACCACCGGCGCCATGATGGCTACGGAAAGGATGCCAAATAGGTTGCGGCTCATGGCGAAGAAGTCGTTTTCCATCCAGTTGGGCAAGTCGATAAATTCGCTACAAAGGTTAATGAAAATCATCGAAGCAAAGATAAGCGGAATGCTCAACCAAAGCGTTTTAGCCGGCACTTCGCCAAAACTTTTCCAACCGAACGTGATATACTTAAAATGTATAAGGTGCCATCCCATCATGATGCCGGATAGCAATAGGGCTATGGCGGTGGCATTGAGTATGCCAACATATTTATCCAACATTCCCAAATGGGCCAATACAACAGAGATGACCGAGGCTACGATGGTAAATGCCAACTGATAGCCGAAGTAATAGAGTACTAATTTAAATGTTTGTTTCATAACTTTATTGTTTTGTTTTGTTCGTTTTTCAATGTTTATTTATCGTTTTTCGATATGCAAAAGTAGATACTATTTTGAAACTACCAAAGGAAAACAGGAAAAATTTATCGAAAAACGATAATTTTTAGCCAAATTCCACTCATTTGCTTCGTTTCGTTGCTTTGTAATCGTTATTTTTTTATGCAAATAGCGGTTGTTTTGAGAAAAAATCTTCTTATTTTTGTAAACCTTATATTTTGTAACCTAAAGTCAATATTAATCTTATGATGAATAGTTGGATTAAGCGTGTGGGCCGTGTTGTTGCATCCCTGCTTGTATGTATGCTGATTTTGCCATCGTGCGAAACGAACGTCTATCAAATTCCTTTCGATGAAGGAACATTAGTGCTTACCCCCTTGCAAGACAATGCCGTGCGCATACGTTATATAGAAGGTGAGGTTTCCGAACTACCCGAATGGGTGTATGTAGATGCCGAAAACATTAAGGTGAAAAGCAAACGTAAAGATTCGGAAAACGGTACGGTGCTGACGTTGAAGCAAATGATGCTGAATATAGACCAACAAAACAACGTTGTAACGGCTACAGATAAGAATGGTAATGTAGTGTTCACGGCCAAAGCGCACGAGTTGAAAACCGCTACAGTGCAAGACGAACCTACACGCGAAGCCACGCTTGTGATGCACTCGCCCACCGATGAATACCTCTATGGCTTGGGACAATTTCAAGATGGATACTTGAATGTGCGTGGCCTTACCCGCCGATTGACGCAAGTAAATACGCAAATAGCCATTCCTTTCTTGCTATCGAACAAGGGATACGGCTTGCTTTGGAACAATTACGGCTTGACCGATTTCAATCCGGCCGATGAGAAAGTGGCGTTGCGCCGTGCCGAAGAAACCGGCAAGGCGGTGACCGTGAATGTAACCTCTACCGAAGGTGGCCGACGCGAGATTCGCCGCAACAACCTGTTCGAAGGAGAAATAACCATACCGGCCGATGGCGATTATACCTTGTTGCTCGATGTTGGCCAAAAGATGGCTCGCCGGCACAATCTGAGCATCGATGGCGAAAACGTGGTGGATGTGCGAAACCTTTGGTTGCCGCCCACTACCTCCATCCTGACAAATCTTAAAGCCGGTGTACACAAACTGACGGCCGAATTGGAGCGAGGCGACTCGCCCACCATCTATTATAAAAAGGTGACCGACGAAACCATCTTCCGCTCGCCCGTGGCCGAGTGTGTGGATTACACCATCTTCGTGGGTAGTGCCGACGAAGTGATTGCCTCGTATCGAAAGGCTACCGGCGAAGTGCCCATGTTGCCCGATTGGGCTTTAGGATACATCCATTGCCGCGAACGCTTCCACTCGCAAGACGAGTTGTTGGAAACGGCTCGTCGCTTCCGTGACGAGCAGATTCCGCTCGACTTGATTGTGCAAGATTGGCAATATTGGGGCAAGTATGGTTGGAATGCCATGCAATTCGATGAAGAGCATTACCCCGATCCGGCCAGGATGGTGAGCGATTTGCACGATATGGACATGAAGCTTATGCTTTCCGTTTGGTCGAAGATTGACCCGAATGCCGAATTGGGCAAGGAAGCAGAGGCTAAAAATTACTACATCCCCGGTACTACTTGGATTGATTTCTTCGACGAAGAGGCCGCTACATTCTATTGGGAAAACTTCAGCAAGCGTTTGCTTCAACCTTACCAAATCGATGCTTGGTGGCAAGATGCAACCGAACCCGAAAACGATGACTTAGAGGGACGACGCATCATGAAAGGTACGCAACCGGGCGAACGCTTCCGCAATGTCTATCCGCTGAAAGTAAATGAAACCGTTTACGAAGGGCTTCGTCGCGACGATGCCAACCGCCGTGCTATGATTTTCACTCGAAGCGGCTTCTCGGGCATACAACGCTATGGCTCGGTGTTATGGTCGGGCGATGTGGGCAACGATTGGCAAACCTTGCGCTATCAGATAGCAGCCGGATTGAATTTTGTATCAACCGGTTTGCCTTGGTGGACATACGATGCGGGTGGTTTCTTCCGTCCGGGCGACCAATATACCAATGCCGACTACATCGAACGATTGATTCGTTGGGTGCAAACCTCGACCTTCTTGCCGTTGATGCGCGTGCATGGTTATATGAGCAATACCGAACCTTGGAATTATGGCGAAGAAGCGCAACGTATCATTACCGAATCCATCCGTTGGCGCTATCGTTTAATGCCCTATATCTATTCAGAAGCATCCCGAGTTTCGATGGAAGGCTATACGCTGATGCGTCCGTTGGTGTTCGATTTCCCAACCGATGAAGTGGCGTTGCAACAATTAAACGAATATATGTTCGGCTCGGCTATTTTGGTCAATCCGGTGACGGACAAGGGTGTGAGCACTTGGCGCACATACTTGCCTAAGCACGATACCGGTTGGTACGACTTCTGGACAGGCGAACATTTTGAGGGCGGTCAATGGGTGGATGTGCCGGTCGATATAAATAATATTCCGGTATTCATTAAGGGAGGTTCTATCTTGCCTATGGGTTTTGACAAGCAACACGTAGCCGAAAAGCACAACCTTGAGCCAATTATCTTACGCATCTATCCGGGTGCCGATGCCACCTTTACGCTTTACGAAGACGAGGGCGATAACTACAACTACGAGAAGGGCGCTTATAGCCAAATCAGCTTCCGTTGGGACGACGCCAAACAACAATTGACGGCAGAAAAACGCAACGG
>JAFYML010000166.1 GCA_017556595.1 Bacteroides sp. | reverse complement strand
GAAGCAGGAGCATCTTTTATTATTTCCTCTATTAACGGAGTTATAATAGGATAAGGCATTCCTTCACAAAGCAGCGTAAACACAGCTGGTCCCAATACATTTTCGTAATGTTGGGCTATAAATCCTTTGATATAATCATTCGTTTCTTTATTCAAATCTTTACGCTCCACCTCTATTTGCGCCTGAACATCATCAATATTGGCGCCTTCAAGTACCATACGGGCCTCCTTACGTTCAAGATCCACCAATTTTGATTCTAAAGAGCGTTGTTTATCCACAAACCCATACAAAGCATCGTTTAGTGGAGTTCCCGAAGCGGCAAGTTGAGTATTAGTAATGGATATATCAATATTTCCTTTTTCTAGAATAAAAGGCATAATGTTCATATCATCCATATAGACCGAAACCAACATAACCGAATCGGCAGGACCATCTAAATAAAAGAGCCCATGCAACACTTCGGTTGAGTCGATTGTAATCCAATCATTTCCATCAAAAGCACGAACATAAAGCATCTTGCCATCAAGGCTTGAAACAGTTGAACGGCCTTTTATTTGATACACATTGCTACAAGCAGCCAAAAGGTGAACAAGGAGCATTCCCAAGAGAATTGATCCAATAAATCTTTTAATCATGCGTCAATATTTTATTTTTGCACGACAAAGGTATTAAATATCCTTATATTGTTCAGAGAAAGAAAGGTATTTTCAAAAGCTTTACGTATTTTTGCACATTATTAAAACATATTATAATAATCTTTTCAAAAAAACATAGAATATGAACAAAAGAATGTACTTAACAGCTCTAGTTGCTGTGCTCCTTTCCTTCTCGGCAAAAGCAGACGAAGGTATGTGGTTGCTACAATTAATGAAGCAACAAAATTCCATCGACTTGATGAAAAAAGCTGGATTGAAGCTTGAAGCCGATGCTCTATACAACCCTAACGGAGTATCACTTAAAGATGCCGTTGGTATATTTGGTGGTGGATGTACCGGTGAGATTATCTCACCCGAAGGACTTATCCTAACCAATCACCACTGTGGATATGCCTCTATACAACAACATAGTAGCGTAGAACACGACTACTTAACCGATGGTTTTTGGGCTATGAATCGCAACGAAGAGTTGCCTACTCCTGGATTGAAATTCCGCTTTATTGAACGTATTGTAGACGTAACAGATGTTATCAATGCAAAGATACAAGCAGGCGAAGTAGACGAGACAACTGCAATGACCCGCCCTTACTTGAACAAAGTAGCCCGCGAATTATTTGAGCAAAGCGACCTTAAAGGCAAGAAAGGTATTGATATTCAGTTGTTACCTTTTTATGCTGGCAACAAATACTATATGTTTTATATTAAGACTTATAGTGATGTTCGTATGGTTGCGGCTCCCCCTTCATCAGTAGGTAAATTCGGAGGTGAAACAGACAATTGGATGTGGCCACGCCATACTGGCGACTTTAGCATGTTCCGCATCTATGCCGACCAAAATGGCGAACCAGCAGAATACGATGCAAACAACATTCCTTTAAAAACTCCGAAATACTTGCCTATCTCTATCAAAGGGCTTAACGAAGGCGACTATGCCATGATTATGGGATTCCCTGGTAGCACAAGTCGCTACTTGACACAAAGCGAAGTGAAGCAACGCATGACCGCCGAGAACCAAGCAATGATAGACATGCGCGGTGTACGTCTTGAAGTATTGCGTAAATACATGGCAGCCAGCGACAAAACGCGCATTCAATATGCCAACAAGTTTGCAGGAAGCAGTAACTATTGGAAAAACTCTATCGGCATGAACGAAGCTATCGTTGACAATAAAGTGCTCGAAACCAAAGCCGACATAGAAAAGCAATACGCGCAATGGGCTAAAGGTAAGCCTGAATACGAAGGAGTTGTAGAAAAGATTGACGCCATTATCGCTAAAAGCACACCTTTGCTACACCAAGCCTACTACATGAACGAAGCCCTTCAAGGAGCTATTGAATTTGGTAGTACATACTTGATTATGGACAAGATAAAAGAAGCTCTTGAAACTAAGAACGATTCATTATTGAGTGCTTCGAAAAAACAATTGGAAGCTGCCTTCGAACAAATCCACAACAAGGACTACGACCATGAAGTGGATCGTGCCGTAGCAAAAGCTATCCTTCCTGCGCTTGCAGAAGTATTGACTATGGAGCAATTGCCTAGCTTCTATCAAACTATTCAAAAGGAGTTTAAAGGCAACTACGATGCGTATGTAGATAACATTTATAATAACTCTATTTTAGCTAACCGCGAAAATTTAGATAAGTTCCTAAAGAAACCTACAGTTAAGGCTATTGAAAAAGACCCTGCAACAGCTTACTCTCGTTCAAAGAACCAAAAAATGAACGAAGCCATTGCCGCCTACCAAGCAAGCGAAGAGGGATTGGAACTGCTTCACAAGACCTTCATCCGCGGATTGAATGAGATGAAACTACCTATTCCATCTTATCCAGATGCAAACTTTACTATTCGTTTGACTTATGGTAACGTAAAGTCATATAGTCCAAAAGATGGTGTACGTTACAAACACTTTACCACTACCGATGGTATATTGGAAAAAGAAGACCCCACCAATCCTGAATTCGTTGTACCTGCCAAGTTGAAAGAATTAATTCAAAAGAGAGACTTCGGTCGTTGGGCAATGAAAGATGGTAACATGCCTGTATGTTTCTTAACAACGAACGATATTACTGGTGGAAACTCTGGTTCACCTGTTATTGATGCCGAAGGAAACTTGATTGGTTGTGCCTTCGACGGCAATTGGGAATCGCTTAGCGGCGACATCAATTTCGACAATGCTTTGCAACGTTGTATTGCTCTTGATATCCGCTACGTGCTTTTCATCCTTGAAAAATTGGGTAATTGCCAACACTTAATCAACGAAATGACCATTATTGAATAAACCATGAAAAGAATACTATTATCCCTTGCACTCACATCCCTACTCACGCCAGCTATAGCCGATGAGGGAATGTGGATGCTGACCGATCTTAGGAAGCAGAACGAAGTGGCCATGCAAGAGCTCGGCATGATGATTTCGGCTAACGAAATATACAACCCAGAAGGCATTGCCATTAAAGATGCTGTAGTACATTTTGGTGGAGGATGCACAGGCGAGGTTATTTCGGCCGAAGGATTGGTACTTACCAACCATCATTGTGGTTATAGTTATATCCAACAACATAGTAGTGTTGAGCACGACTATTTGACCGATGGTTTCTGGGCCATGAACCGCGAAGAGGAACTTCCTTGCAAAGGGCTGACCATTACCTTCATCGACCAAATTTTAGATGTAACCGACTATGTACAAAAGCAACTTGCTATCGACCCTGACCCGCAAGGAACCAATTATTTGTCGCCTAAATATTTGGAAATTGTAGCCCAGCGATTTGCAAAAGAGGAACAAATCGAGGCAAAGCCAGGTAGAACACTTGAGTTGAAGGCCTTTTATGGCGGCAACCGTTACTATCTATTCGTCAAGACAGTTTACTCGGACATCCGCATGGTAGGTGCACCGCCCTCTAGTATCGGTAAATTCGGAGCAGACACAGACAACTGGATGTGGCCTCGCCACACGGGCGACTTTAGTATGTTCCGTATCTATGCCGACAAAAATGGAGAACCGGCAGCATATAGCAAAGATAACGTTCCGTTGCGTGTGAAGAAACATTTAACTATCAGTTTGGATGGTTATAAAAAGGACGATTTCGCTTTCATCTTAGGATTCCCAGGCCGTAATTGGCGCTACATGATTAGCGATGAAGTGGAAGAACGTATGGAAACAACCAATTTTATGCGCCATCATGTACGCGATGCACGTCAAAAGGTATTGATGGAACAGATGCTAAAGGACGATGCTATACGCATACACTATGCTAGTAAGTACGCGTCGAGTGCTAATTATTGGAAAAATGCCATTGGCATGAACGAAGGACTGATCCGTCTTAAAGTATTGGATACTAAACGCGCACAACAAGAAGCGCTTTTGGCTCGTGGACAAGAGTTGGGTACAGACAAATACCAAAAGGCATTCAACGAAATACGCGACATTGTAAAGAAACGCAGAAAGGCTACCTACCACCAACAAGCCATACAAGAAGCCTTGGTCACAGCACTCGACTTTATGAAGATACCTTCAACTACTGCTTTGGCTACAGCTTTAAAGAATAAAGATAAAGCTGCTATCGAAACAGAAAAAGAAAAACTGAAGATTGCAGCAGATGCCTATTTCGCTTCAGTTCCCTATCCGGAAGTGGAACGTTTGGTAGGCAAAGAGATGCTAAATAAGTATGCCGAGTATATCCCTAAAGAAGATCGAATCACCATTTTCCAAGTCATCGACAAACGATTCAAAGGTGATACCGATGCCTTTATTGATGCTTGCTTCGAGTATTCAATCTTTGGCAACCGCAAGAACTTCGATAAATTTATCAAAAAGCCAAGCCTATATCGACTCAATGGCGACTGGATGGTATTGTTCAAACACTCCATTACAGATGCTATCTTAGCGACTACCCTCTCTACGGCATCGCTCACTGAAGCATACAACCAAGCACATAAGATTTGGGTAGGCGGTATGATGGAATTAAAAGAAAGTCAAGGACAAGCCATCTATCCAGATGCTAATTCTACGTTGCGTTTAACATATGGTACAGTACAAGATTACGAGCCATCGGATGGTGTAGTTTATGATTACTACACGACATTAGATGGAGTCATGCAAAAGGAAGATCCCGACAATTACGAATTTATTGTACCTGCCAAACTGAAAGAGTTATACAACAACAAGGATTATGGCCGCTACGCCATGGAAAACGGACAAATGCCGACTTGTTTCATTGTAAACACCGACAACACTGGCGGAAATTCTGGAAGTCCTGTATTTAATGCAAAAGGACAACTTATTGGTACTGGTTTCGACCGTAATTACGAAGGACTAACCGGCGACATCGCCTTCCGTCCATCTTCCCAACGTGCTATCTGTGTGGACATTCGCTATACCCTATTTATTATAGAGAAATTTGCAGGAGCTAAACATATTATCGACGAATTGACAATAGCTGAATAATAACAACAACGAAGGGTGCTAATTGGTACCCTTCGTTGTTTTCTGAACAATACATTCGTTTTGTATGTTATTAAAACAAAACAAAATGTATATGAAAAGAAGTATCAGTATCATTGTATCAATCGCCATTTGCTTATTTGCAGGTTTGATTGCAAGCTACTTGCAAAGCGAATCAATAGCTACATGGTATCCCCATTTAACAAAATCCCCATTAACTCCACCCAGTATTGCTTTTCCTATAATATGGACCATTCTTTATATCCTTATGGGAATATCCATCGGACTGATTGCAAGCAGTAACCAAGAGCGGCGAAAAGTCTTGCTATTAATCTTTGCCATACAACTCACGCTCAATTTTCTTTGGAGCTTTACATTCTTCTTCATACAAAGTCCATTAAGCGGTTTCATCAATATTTTGCTATTAGACTTAGTTGTTATTATCTACACCCTAAAAAGTTACCGAGTAAACCGAGTTGCAGCATGGTTGTGCGTTCCTTATTTAGCTTGGTTAGCTATTGCTACGCATCTCAATTGGTATATCTATGCATATAATTGAGGAATTACTTTAAGCGGAAGTGAAATTTTTGTCCATCGAACACGGGCTCTACAATTTCATAGCGAATCAGTTTTGCCAATAATTGTTCCACTGCTTTGCGTGGCAAGTCTATTTTTCGGCAACAAGCATTGAGCGATAAGGTGTCGTATTGCTGAAGTAGTTGTAACAAATGTTGTTCACGTTCGGTAAATGCTACCAACTCGCCAGCAATGCTTTCCGTTTGCCGCCACATTTGCAAGTGCACAGGCGAAGCCAATATATTCTCATCGGCCACCCTAACATATGCCCAAAACTTTCCGTTCTCGTCTTGTGCATAGACCGGTTTCTTCTCATTTGGTGCAATCTCTACCAATAAGATATTCTTACCATTCACACAATAGGCTTGCATTGAATAGGCTACTCCCGGCTTGCAATATTGCTCGGCAGCAGCCTGTATCATATATTGTTCTTCTTCGCAAGCCACACCGGCAATCTTCCCATTATCCTTTACACCAATCAATAATCGTCCTCCATCCGTATTCGCAAAAGCCGATAAACTCTTGGCAATCTTGCGTGCATCAGATATTTCGAACTTAAAGTCTTGCTGCTGATGTTCACCTTGCGCTATCAAATAATGTATATATTCTGAACTTTCTTGCCTTTTCATGGATGCAAAAGTAAGTAAAAAAGGACGAATCAGCATTATTTTTAGGAAAAACCGAATTTATTTCAAAAAAAATAGAAAAAAATTGCAATGTTTTAAAAAAGAATGTATTTTTGCGTCAGATTATTAACACTTTAAACACATAGTATTATGAAGGAATTAATTGAAAAAGTTGCAGAATTGTACGCTGCATTTGAAAAAGACGCAAAAGCTCAAGCTGAAAATGGTAACAAAGCTGCTGGTACTCGTGCTCGCAAAGCATCTTTGGGTATTGAAAAGGCTATGAAGGAATTCCGTAAGGCTTCTTTGGACGCTGCTAAGTAATCAAACTAAAAAAAGTCATAAAACAAAGGCTATTCCCAATTGGGGATAGCCTTTGTTTTATATTGCACCCATAACAGCTTGATACAATTCTTGTGTACGCATCACACCCGAATGTTGCCAAATCACTTTTCCTTTTTTGAATAGGATTAACGTAGGAATCATCCTTATATGATACAAAGATGCGATGCTTTCATATTCATCTACATCGTATTTTACAACACGCACTTTATCGCCCAACATCGTTTTCACTTGTTCAACAATAGGATGCATTGTTTTGCAAGGGCCACACCACGAGGCATAAAAATCTACCAATAATGGCGTTTCGCTCTTCATTAGTTCTTTAAACTTCTCCATACATGCTATAATTAGGGTTATTTCCTAACACAACAAGAAGAGCTACTTTTTGTTCAGGGTTTTATAAGAAAGAATGTGGCAGGTAATGGCTACTGCAAGTGCTATCAAAAAGATTTTCAACCAAAGTTGCGACACAACCACCAAACTGCAATACAATAAAGTAATCCAAACCAACGATACCGATACTACCTTTGCGCGCAAAGGGATAGCTTTATGCTCACGAAAGTTTCGAATATAGGGGCCTAAATATTTATGAGATAATAGCCAATCGTACAAATGCGAAGAACTACGAAAATACAATGCTGCCGACAATAGCAAAAAAGGCGTAGTAGGCAACAACGGCAGGAATATGCCTATTACGCCTAATACCAATGCTACTGTTCCTAAGAATATATAGAGTATTTTCATCTTTACAAAAAAAAGAGAAGACTTGTCCCGATATATTAGACAAGTCTTCCGATTAACATTGCACGGGAGGAGAGGCTCGAACTCCCGACACCCGGTTTTGGAGACCGGTGCTCTACCAACTGAGCTACTCCCGTGTTTGCGGCTGCAAATGTAGCACAAAGCGGTTTAAGTACAAAACATTTTTCGAAAATAATTTTCCAAAAATATCAATCCAAAAGGTTATCTTTTCATTATCAGCTTAATAGTACTAAGCGGCCAAGCAAAACGAATAGCGCATAGGATTCAGATTTTTCTTCCACTGGGTAATTGCAGTTGCAAAAAGTCAGAAAGGAAAATTATTTGCGCTTTATCAGAGGTTGTATCCTAATTCTTGGAAAAGGATACGATAGGCGGCTGCTTTCTTTTCTAATGCCAATGGATAGGCACGCGAGGAAGAGGGCATGCGATAGAGACGATAGTTCTTTCCTTGGAGAGTAAAAGGAACAGACTGTCCTACTTTAGGCGGTTGAATGGAGAGTTGGGTACAGACTGTTTCGGTGGCCTTTTCACCAGTAGTGGCGATGGCCCGACAAGCGGGTAGTTGCGCCAACAAGGCTTGGATGGAAGTGGGTGTAACCACCTCGAGAAATTTATCGGATGCATTGTCTTGCAAGCGTTTCACTTCGGTGGCGGCATCGTAAATGGCAATGCCTTGTTGGGTTAGAAACGAAACAAGGCACTCCTTACGGAATGCCTTGCGGGTATTGTCACAAAAATAATTTTTGTCTGCGTGAAACAAGCATCCCATAATGCGCCACATATCGTTATTCCAATTGGGATAGTAGAAATCTATCGACCATCGCTTACGTTGCGGGGGGAAACTTCCCAACATCAGCAAACGGGCATTGGAAGGCAAAAAGGGCTGCAATGGGTGTTGCTCTATTTGCATTTATTTCTTAGCCTCTTCTTGGTTGTTTTTCTTCTTTGGTTCCTTCTTGGCCAACATCACAACATTGAAAACATACTCAGTCATCCATTCTTCCGAGTATCCCAAACGTTCTTTATATTGACGAACAGCCATAGCTGTTTTGTGAACATCGTCTTGTTTCCAAACAGGTTTTGTACAGATATCGTGAATGGTCTTTTCTGTCATAGTACGCAAAGCACCTTTGAAGATTGAAGGCAAACGGAACTTCCATTGCATCAAGTTGCCAACAAGCATCATCAAGTCGTTAGAGAATCCTTGATACATGAATAAGTATGCTTGCACATCGTTTTGTGTACGGCAGCACTTCTTGATAGAGGCATCTATTTCTTTGAAGAAGTTTTCGCTAATACCATAATCTTGCATCAACATTTTGCGCGAAGCAGCCTTTTCGCCCAAGCCCAATCGTCCACCTTGTGTAGGAACCTTGAACAGACGTTTAAAGTTGGCTACATCGGGTATAAAACGGATATTTGTAATGCCAAGGTTAGCGGCAAGCACCGACTGGAAGTAAACGCGAGTCAATGAAACAAAATCCTCAACATTCTTTGCCGAGACAGTTTCGTTCTTTTTGAATAGCTTAGAAAATATTCCCATAATGATTTTTCCTTTTTTAAATTTGCGTGCAAAATTACAAAATAAGTTGGATAAATGTGAATTTTAACTTGTGAATTAAGGAAGTTAAAGGGGTAAATGCGCTTTTTTGAACCTTTTTTTCACTAAAAACTTTTGTGTTTTACAAAGAAAGTGTATTTTTGTGAGGTATTTTGGTATAATAGTAATGACAGAGAAAGAAAAGCAGTTGTTAAGTACCTTCGAAGCTCGTTTGCGACACCTAATTTATATGCACGACGAGCTGAAACGTGAAAGCACTGAACTAAAGCAACTTCTCGCAACAAAAGAGAACGAGATTCAACGTTTACAAGACGAATTGACTCAACTAAACAAAAACTATACCAATTTAAAAACAGCAACGGCAATCAGCCTAAATGGTGGCGACGTAAACGAAACGAAGCAACGATTGTCGAGATTAGTGCGTGAAGTCGATAAATGCATCGCTTTATTAAATGAATAATAAAAAAAAGATGTATGGACGATAAGATAAAGATAAGCCTGCAAATGGGCGGTGCAACATATCCCCTTACCATTCGTCGCGAAGATGAAGAAATCGTAAGGAATGCCGCAAAACAGGTTGATACAAGATTAAATACGTATAGGGAACGCTATAAGGGTGCGCCATTGAAGCAAGAACATATCATCACATTGGTAGCCTACCAATTTGCTTTGGAAAGCTTGCAACATCAACAACGCAACAACACAGAGCCCTATACACAAAAGATTGCAGAGTTGACAGAATTATTGGAAAACTACTTCAAGGAAGATTAATATCCAATACCGACACGCCCTTGGGGCATTGCAACCTTAATTGAAGAGATAGAAAACCACGCACTGTTTTGACGCTAACCCCGAAAGGTGGAAAGCATCATTGCGGTGCGTTTTTATTTATATATTAAAACTTTAAGGAAATGACAGTAACAATAATTGTAGCCGTTATCTGCTTGTTTGCAGGAGGAGTGGCATCATATTTGTTCTTCAGATATGGCTTGAAAAACAAATATAACACTATCTTGAAAGAAGCAGAAGCCGAAGCGGAAGTGATTAAAAAGAACAAACTGCTGGAGGTAAAAGAAAAGTTTTTGAACAAGAAAGCAGACTTGGAAAAAGAAGTTGCTTTGCGCAACCAAAAGATCCAACAAGCCGAAAACAAGTTGAAACAACGCGAAATGGTGTTGAACCAACGCAACGAAGAGGTGCAACGCAAGAAAGCCGAAGCCGATGCCGTTAGAGACAATTTGGAAGTACAATTGGGCATTGTAGAAAAGAAGAAAGACGAACTTGAGCAATTGCAACGCCAAGAAATAGAAAAACTCGAAACTATCTCTGGCCTATCTGCCGAAGAAGCAAAAGAACGTTTGGTAGAATCGTTGAAAGAAGAAGCCAAGACACAGGCACAATCTTACATCAACGACATTATGGACGATGCCAAGCTTACCGCTAGTAAAGAAGCCAAGCGAATCGTTATCCAAAGCATTCAACGTGTAGCTACAGAAACAGCTATCGAAAACTCCGTAACTGTTTTCCACATTGATAGCGACGAAGTGAAAGGTCGCATCATTGGCCGCGAAGGACGTAACATTCGCGCTTTGGAAGCTGCTACCGGCGTTGAAATTGTAGTTGACGATACACCAGAAGCTATCGTACTTTCAGCTTTCGACCCTGTACGTCGCGAAATTGCACGTTTGGCATTGCACCAACTTGTAACCGATGGCCGCATCCACCCCGCACGTATCGAAGAGGTTGTAGCCAAAGTAAAGAAGCAAGTAGAAGAAGAAATTATCGAAACCGGTAAACG
>JAFYML010000165.1 GCA_017556595.1 Bacteroides sp. | reverse complement strand
GAGCAACCTATCAGCATCCGTATAAACGAGGAAAAAGTATCAAACACCTCGTCTGCTCCTACATATAATAAGGTGCCTTGGTGTGCTACGGGTTGCTATCTTGACGAACGTCCCACCTTTACTTTCGACCCTCTGTTTCATGCCGGTGCCTATTATGTGCAAGAGGCTTCCTCGATGTTTGTCGAACAAGCATTGAAGCAATACGTTGCTCAACCGGTATTGATGCTCGACCTCTGCGCAGCGCCGGGAGGTAAATCTACCCTTGCTCGTAGTGTGTTGCCGCAAGGCTCTTTGCTTGTTGCCAACGAGGTGATGCGTCAACGCGCACAAGTGTTGGCCGAAAATTTA
Organism: Bacteroides sp.; assembly: GCA_017556595.1. GTDB lineage: Bacteria > Bacteroidota > Bacteroidia > Bacteroidales > Bacteroidaceae > Bacteroides. Next base: position 1,197 of record JAFYML010000165.1, on the reverse strand, counting down.
ACTAAGTGGGGGCATCCCGATGTGATAGTAACCAATAACGACCCCGCCGATTTCACTCAGCTTACCGATATGTTCGATGTTATCCTTACCGATGTCCCATGCTCGGGCGAGGGGATGTTTCGTAAAGATGAAGTGGCTGTGAGCGAATGGAGCACAGAAAATGTAGCGATATGCTGGCAACGCCAACGCCGCATACTTGCCGACGTATGGCCGTCGTTGAAGGAAGGTGGTTTGCTCATTTATAGTACCTGCACATACAACACGCAAGAAAACGAAGAGAATGTGCGTTGGATAGCCGATGAACTTGGTGCAGACATCCTACCGCTGAATATCAATGCAGAGTGGGGCATTACGGGAAATTTACTTCCCGATGCCGACTTCCCCGTCTATCGTTTCCTTCCACATAAAGCGCAAGGCGAAGGACTCTTCCTTGCCGTGCTACGGAAGAAAGATGCGTTTCCTACTAAGGAAACTCGCGTTTCCTCGTATGGAAACGAGCGTTCCCATACGAGGGAACGGAAAGCGAAAGGTAAACCTATGCAACCCGCTTTTAGTAAAGAGCAATTATTGGAAGTAAGTCGATGGATAAAGAGCGATAGATATGAACTTTTGCCTATGCAAGGTGGTGTACTCACCGCTTTCTCCAAACAATGGGCCGATGAACTTAATACTTTGCGCGATGCACGTTTGCACATCCTTTATGCCGGTTGTCCATTGGCCGAGGCGAAGGGGAAAGACCTTTTGCCTCAACATGCTTTAGCAATGAGCAATCTGCTTGCATCCGAAGCTTTTCCTCGTGTGGAAGTTGGCTATGAACAAGCCATTGCCTACTTGCGCAAAGAAGCCATCGTCTTGACGCCCGATGCACCTCGCGGCTACCTGCTACTTACCTATAAAAATGCGTCTATAGGCTTTGTGAAGAACATTGGCAATCGTGCTAATAACCTCTATCCGCAAGAGTGGCGCATCCGTACCGGCTATTTGCCCGAAGAAGTGCGTTTGCTTTATTGATGATATCTATAATAAAATAAGGTTAAACCTTCTTCCCCAAAACATTAAACCCTTTTGCCTAAAAGGTTAAACCTAATGGGCAAAAGGGTTTAATGTGATTATTAACAACCAATAAAGCTTACTACAACTTGTTTTGATACAAGCGAGCCATTGTTTTTTGGTATTGGTTCTCTAAGTTTATAAGGT